>CAURES010000024.1:0-19882 GCA_963523725.1 uncultured Streptococcus sp. | reverse complement strand
TAACGATGGTTGATTCTTCGCTTTGCCGATAAATTTTTTCCAAGCGAGTCTGAGGGATCAAAGGAATATGAAGCAGGTCAGCAAGAACCTGTCCAGGACTGACAGACGGTAGCTGGTCGCTGTCACCCACGATGAGGATTTTGCTGTTAGAAGAGATGTTGGAGAAGAGTTGGTTGGCCAGCCAAGTATCCACCATGGAAAATTCATCTACGATGATAAAGTCAGCATCCAGATAATCTTCTAGATGACTGGTATCATCGTCGCCTGTCATTCCTAAGTGGCGGTGTATAGTAGCACTAGGCAAGCCTGTTAATTCATTCATGCGCCGAGCGGCTCGACCAGTTGGAGCAGCAAGAAGAATAGGTAGGTTGCTTTTTTTTCTGAGGTCAAGTCCTTCTAAAAGGGCATAAACAGCGATGATCCCATTGATAACAGTTGTCTTACCAGTACCAGGCCCACCTGTCAGGATAAAGACCTTGTTCTGGATAGCATCACAGATAGCCTGTTTTTGAATGCTATCATACTCAATTCCCAGTTCTTGCTCGACAGTAGTGATATGTTTTTGAATGGTTTCTAAATCTTGGCTCTTCTGTTTTCCTTTTTCAAGGATACGAACCAAGTGACTGCGGATGCCTTCCTCCGCAAAAAAGAGACTATTGTCAAAGATCTTGGTATCAATCTGCTGAACCTTGTCTTCTTCAATCAGGTAGGAGAGTTCTTGGGCCACTTGGCTGGGGTCCAGTTCCACAGGACGGGAAGATTCAAGGAGAGTAAGGGTTTGTTCCAGCAAATCCCGTGCTTCAACATAAGTGTCTCCTGTTTCCATACAGGCCTGAAAAAGACTATGAACCAGACCAGCACGGAAGCGCTCAGGAGCCTGACTTTCGATGCCTAGTTCCTCCGCTAATTGGTCAGCAATGGTAAAGCCCAAGCCCTTGATATCCTCGACCAGCTGGTAGGGATAATTTTCAACCACTTCAAGGGTTTCTTCCTTGTAAAAGTCTTGAATCTGAAAGGCTAATTTATTGGGAATGCCGTAGTTGGCTAGTTTGGCCAAAACCATCTCCGTTCCGTAGTTGAGACGGAGGGTGGAGACGAATGCCTCGCGATTTTTGTCAGATAGCCCTGCGATGCCTTCTAACTTTTCTGGGTGTTGCAGAATTTCGTCAATGGTATTTTCGCCATAGGTATCCACGATTTTCTGAGCTGTCTTGAGACCAATTCCCTTGAAATGGCTACTTGAAAAGTACTTGACCAAGCCCTTGCTAGTTGGTTTTGCACGTTCATAACGGCTGATTTGCAGTTGTTCCCCATACTTGGAGTGCTGGACAATTTGCCCCCAAAAAGTATAGTCTTCTCCCTCAATCACGTCAGCCATGGTGCCCGTGACAATGATTTCAAAATCATCAAAATCCTCTGCGTCTGTATCGTCGATTTCTAGGAGGAGGATACGATAAAAATTGCTGGGATTTTCAAAAATAATCCGTTCAATGGTTCCTGAAAAATAAACTTCCATAAAATTCCTTTGCATGAATAGGTGAGAGTTGGGGTTGTTTTTGTTTTATACTCAATGAAAATCAAAGAATAAACTAGGAAGCTAGCCGCAAGCTGTACTTGAGTACAGTAAGGCGACGCTGACGTGGTTTGAAGAGATTTTCGAAGAGTATTAGTCAATAAACAATCACTTCTCACGATAGAAGAAGAGGCTGAGATTCTTGATTCTCGGCCTCTTAGGTCTCTTAAAATGTTCCGATACGGGTGATTGGCCAGAAGCGGAATTTAGCTTCCCCTGTGATATCTTTTGCTTTGAAGGTACCTACGTGGCGGCTGTCGCTCGAAACCAAGCGGTCGTCTCCAAGGAGAAGGTATTCACCTTCTGGGACAGTAAAGCTAAAGTTGGTATTGTAGTTGACATCAACTGTGAAGGCTTGGGCTTTTTGAGCGATACTTCTAAAGAAAGTTCCTTTATTTCCTTCAAAGCCCTTGCCTGAATAGGTGCTTTGGAGTTTGTCATCCTTGAAACGTTTGATGTAGTCAGCTAGGTAAGGTTCGTCTGTCTCTTTGTCATTGATGTAAAGTTTATCGTTTTCGTAACGGATGGTGTCGCCAGGCATTCCGATAACACGTTTGACGATGTCCTTATTACCGTCTTCCTCATGGGCAACCACGATATCAAATCGGTCAATAGGGAGATGTTTGACAACAAAGAGGATTTCACCATCCGCTAGGGTAGGATCCATGGAATGCCCTTCTACGCGGACATTACTCCAAAAAAAGATACGGCTCAAAGCTAGTAATGACAGAATCAGGAGGAACAATCCCCACTCTTTTAGGAAATTTTTAAATGAATTCATAACTTACCTTTCTAAGCGTTTTTTCGCTTTTTCAGTATTTTTAAAGTGCAGTTTGGCGCAGAAGTTGAGTCCCTGCATACCATAGGCTTGTAAAATCTGGCTAGCTACCTTATCAGAAGCCGTTCCAGCTCCACTTGGAAGTTGATAGCCCAGTTCTCGTCCCAGATTTTCAAGATTTTCCAGAAAGAGATCACGCGCAATGATAGAAGAAACTGCGACAGCCAAGTATTTGCCCTCAGCCTTTTCTTCTAAGCTGATAGGATTGCTGAAACGATTGGCCTCTTGTGCCAAGTACTTGTCATAATTTTTAGCACTGGTAAAGGCATCAATCACAATTTTCTCAGGCTGAATGCCTTTTTGAAGAAGGAGATAGATAGCCTGATTATGGAGGGCAACCTTAACCGAAACAGCATTGTAGCGGTCTCCGATGACCTCGTTGTACTTTCTTGGTGAGAGAAGCAGTGCCTGATGTTGGATTTTTTCCTTGAGGATAGGGGCAATCTGACGGATTTTTAGGTCGGTCAGAGTCTTGGAATCCCCCACACCGAGTTTTCGTAAGAAATCATGCTGGTCTGGAGTGACAAAGGAAGCCACAACTGCAAGTCCACCAAAGTAGGAACCATTTCCTACCTCATCTGTCCCAATTAAAGGGAAATTTTGTCCCCTGTTTTCCTCTACAACTTGATAGCCAAAGAAACGAGCATATTTCTCAGCTCCTTCACCTTGAAGCAAGACCTTTCCAGAAGTATAGATAGAAGCCGTTGCTTGAGGTAGTCGCAAAAAGTAGTGGATATAGGGATTCTTACTAGGAGCCAGACTGCTTTGATAGTGTTCAAGAAAAGCCTGAATCTCCTTTTCGTTTGGTGTGAGTGTTATACTTGCCATAGTTTCTATTGTACCACAAAAGCAGTAAAATTTGTAAAAACTGACAAAGTTAGCGAATTTTGGTATAATATCGTGAGGTGAATTTTATGGCAAATCTAAATCGATTCAAATTTACATTCGGGAAAAAATCATTAACCTTGACAAGCGAGCATGATAATCTCTTTATGGAGGAAATCGCCAAGGTTGCGACAGAAAAATACCAAGCAATTAAAGAACAAATGCCTAGCGCAGATGATGAAACAATCGCTCTTTTGTTGGCAGTCAACTGTTTGTCAACTCAGCTCAGCCGTGAGATTGAATTTGATGATAAGGAGCAAGAATTAGAAGAACTCCGTCACAAGCTTGTGACTTGCAAGCAAGAACAGAGCAAGATTGAGGATCCCTTATGATTTCACTCCTTCTTCTATTGGTCTTGGCTTGGGGATTTTATATCGGCTATCGGAGAGGCCTGCTCTTACAGCTTTATTACCTGATTTCAGCCATGGCATCGGCTTTTATGGCTGGCCAGTTTTACAAGGGGTTGGGAGAACAATTCCATTTATTGCTCCCTTATGCAAATCCGCAGGAAGGTCAGGGGACTTTCTTTTTCCCATCAGATCAACTCTTTCAGTTGGATAAGGTCTTTTATGCAGGTATCGGCTACTTGCTTGTATTTGGGATTGTCTATAGTATCGGTCGTTTGCTTGGTCTCCTCTTACACTTGATTCCTAGTAAAAAACTGGGTGGCAAGTTGTTCCAAGTTTCAGCAGGTATCTTGTCCATGTTGGTGACCTTATTTGTCTTGCAAATGGCCTTGACAATCTTGGCGACCATCCCCATGGCAGCTATACAAAATCCTCTTGAAAAGAGTATCGTCGCAAAACACATCATCCAGAGCATACCGGTAACAACCAGTTGGCTCAAACAAATCTGGGTGACAAATTTAATCGGATAAAAAGGGCAGGAATTTTCCTAGCCCTTTGTTTACAGATTTGACTCGAATCTATCAGAATGTAAAAAGCTACCACACCTAGACATTCAAAGACAAGGAAATAAAGATGAACAAGAAAATATTAGAAACATTAGAGTTCAATAAGGTCAAGGCCTTGTTTGAACCCCATTTGTTGACCGAGCAGGGCTTGGAGCAATTGAGACAGCTGGCTCCGACTGCCAAAGCAGATAAAATCAAACAGGCTTTTGCTGAGATGAAGGAAATGCAGGCTCTTTTCGTTGAGCAACCGCATTTTACCATTCTCGCAACTAAGGAAATTGCAGGAGTCTGCAAGCGGTTGGAGATGGGAGCAGACCTCAATATCGAGGAGTTCCTCCTCTTGAAGCGCGTACTTCTTGCCAGCCGAGAACTGCAAAGTTTTTATGCCAATCTGGAAAATGTTAGCTTGGAAGAATTAGCCCTTTGGTTTGAGAAATTACACGATTTTCCGCAATTACAAGGAAATCTCCAAGCCTTTAATGATGCAGGTTTCATTGAAAATTTTGCCAGTGAAGAATTGGCGCGCATCCGTCGAAAAATCCATGATAGCGAGAGTCAGGTCCGCGATGTCTTGCAAGATTTGCTCAAACAAAAAGCGCAGATGTTGACAGAAGGAATCGTTGCTAGCAGAAATGGTCGTCAGGTTTTACCAGTCAAAAATACCTACCGCAATAAGATTGCAGGTGTCGTTCATGATATTTCTGCTAGTGGAAACACCGTCTATATCGAACCCCGTGAGGTGGTCAAACTGAGCGAAGAAATTGCTAGTTTGCGAGCAGATGAGCGTTATGAAATGCTTCGCATTCTCCAAGAAATCTCGGAGCGTGTTCGTCCTCATGCGGCTGATATTGCCAATGACGCCTGGATTATCGGTCATCTGGACTTGATTCGTGCCAAGGTCCGATTTATCCAAGAAAGGCAAGCAGTCGTTCCTCAGCTGTCAGAAAATCAGGAAATTCAACTGCTCCATGTATGTCATCCTCTGGTTAAAAATGCCGTCGCAAATGATGTCCATTTTGGTCAAGATTTAACAGCCATTGTCATTACAGGTCCCAATACAGGTGGGAAGACCATCATGCTTAAAACTCTGGGATTGACGCAGGTTATGGCTCAGTCAGGTTTGCCGATTTTAGCAGATAAGGGAAGTCGTGTTGGTATTTTTGAAGAAATCTTTGCTGATATTGGCGATGAACAGTCTATTGAACAGAGCTTGTCTACCTTCTCTAGTCACATGACCAATATCGTGGATATTCTTGGCAAGGTTAACCAACATTCACTCTTACTTTTGGATGAGTTGGGGGCTGGTACAGATCCCCAAGAGGGAGCCGCCCTTGCCATGGCTATTCTGGAGGACCTTCGCCTGCGTCAAGTCAAGACTATGGCGACGACCCACTATCCAGAACTCAAGGCCTACGGTATTGAGACAGCCTTTGTGCAAAACGCCAGTATGGAGTTTGATACTGCAACTCTTCGCCCGACCTATCGCTTTATGCAGGGCGTTCCTGGCCGAAGCAATGCCTTTGAGATTGCTAAACGTCTAGGCCTATCTGAAGTTATTGTAGGGGATGCCAGCCAGCAGGTCGATCAGGATAATGATGTCAATCGTATCATTGAGCAACTGGAAGAGCAGACGCTAGAGAGTCGCAAACGCTTGGATAATATCCGTGAGGTGGAGCAAGAAAATCTCAAGATGAACCGTGCTCTCAAAAAACTCTACAACGAGCTCAATCGTGAAAAGGAAACCGAGCTTAACAAGGCGCGTGAACAGGCTGCTGAGATTGTAGACATGGCCCTCAGTGAAAGTGACCAGATTCTCAAAAATCTCCACAGTAAATCCCAACTCAAACCCCATGAAATCATTGAAGCCAAGGCCAAGCTGAAGAAATTGGCTCCTGAAAAAGTGGACTTGTCTAAAAACAAGGTCCTTCAAAAGGCCAAGAAAAAACGAGCTCCAAAGGTGGGAGATGATATCGTGGTTCTCAGTTATGGCCAGCGTGGTACCCTGACCAGTCAACTCAAGGATGGTCGCTGGGAAGCCCAAGTCGGTTTAATCAAGATGACCTTGGAAGAGAAAGAATTTGACCTTGTTCAAGCCCAGCAAGAAAAGCCAGTCAAGAAGAAACAGGTCAATGTCGTGAAACGAACTTCTGGTCGTGGTCCACAAGCCAGACTGGATCTTCGAGGCAAACGTTATGAAGAAGCCATGAATGAGCTAGATGCCTTTATTGACCAAGCCCTGCTTAACAATATGGCGCAAGTTGATATCATCCATGGTATCGGAACAGGTGTCATCCGTGAAGGTGTCACCAAATACCTACAAAGAAACAAACATGTCAAGAGTTTCGGCTATGCCCCACAAAATGCTGGAGGCAGTGGTGCGACCATTGTCACTTTTAAAGGATAAGAAAAGCCTGAGGAAATATGAGGTTCCTCAAGCTTTTTTGATTTCTAGACTAGATATCTAAAGGCTGTCCAGTGTGATTGAGTTGTGTGACAGTAACAAAGAAATCCTCTCTCATTCGAGTCAGAAGTTGATTTGGATAGATTTTTTCAAAGTTATCAAGACTGGCAAAGATATGCTTAGCAAGCTCTAGACCTCTGACATCATCTTGTCGGAGAAAATTATTAGCCCGTTCCATAGAAAGATTAATCATCTCTGTCATCTTGGTACTCAGTAGAGGGAAAGTATTAATCACTTCCAGAGTCTTAAGAGCTAAATTTTCAGCCTTATCATAGTAGCCATTGACAGAGTAATGCTTGATAGCCGTTCTTAAGCAGGCAATATAGTAGTCAGCAGTACGGATTGAATGGTATTCAGTCTGTTTTTTTTAGAGTATCTAATAAGTGGTAGAGTCTGTAATCTAAAAATTCGATTGAAAAGTGAGGCAGGATAGATGAAAAGATATTAACCTCAATTTTATTCCAGTCGTCCAATTCGCTCAGATAGTTCTTGATATATTCTAATTCTTGATAATCTTTTGGAGTCAGAAAAGAATCGCCGATGATGTTTGCGATAGCAAATTTATTGACTACACGATTGGCAATCACATAGTGTTCAGCGATCCCAGGATTTTCCATGGGTTGATTAATCAAACTAATGATCTTTTTAAATTCACGCTTATAGGCCAAATCAGCAACTTGAGCCTGTAATTTATGAAATTCCGTTGGAAACATCTGCGTTTTGAGACTATCAAAGGTCTCTTTATCAATTCCAATATTAGAAAGAATCTCTTCAAATTTTTGAATGGTTATTCGAGATTTCCCTTGCTCAAACTGACGTAAAAAGTGAGGAGTCACTGTAGTTCCAGCAGCTTCCTTCTGAGTAAACCCTCTCTCCTCACGAATAGCCTTATAGACTAATCCATAAACACTTTCATCTTGCATCCTAAAGCTCCTCAAGTCCTTTTTTCCATTCTATCATAATTCTACCAGTTTTTAAGGTGATTTTAAGAAAAAAGTAAATATAGTTACGCTTTTTCGGGGGGGGGGGGGGTAATTGTTCAATAAAGGTAAATATAGATACGCTTTTCGTAAATAAGGTAAATAGCATGCTATACTGTAACCGTAAACAATAAAAATTTAAAGGAGATTTTTGATGATGAAGTCAAAAACAGTTTTAGTAACCAGCCTAGCGGCTGCAACATTTGGTCTTGTCTCTCTTTTAGACACAGCAGGAGTTCTACCTTTTTCAGCACAAACGGTGCAGGCTGACACCCAGACGATTAATCCATCTGCAAAATACTATATTCTTGTTCCCAATGATTCAGAAGTATTTAAAGGATGGAAGGGAACTGCCAATCGTCCCATTATTTGGGCTACAAAAACTACTCCAGAATTATCTTACTTCGAAGAATCCGATCGCAACTATATAGCTCTTGAGAATAAGTCTGGTGCCAATTACATAGAGTGGAAGGGAACTGTAGACGAGTTTAAAGAGGCTGTGAAGAAGCTGACTGGTAAAACAACAGCTGCTACAACTTCCAAAACGTCTAACCAATCAACAACTACTATAACTCCAAAAACGTCTAGTCAATCAACAACTACTACAACTTCAAAAACGTCTGGTCAATCAACACCGAATCAAAGAGATGGATGGTCGGGTTTATCTTATTATCAAAATGGTAGTAAAGTTATCAGTAAGTGGATTTTCGATAAAAACTATAATTCCTACTTCTACCTAGATGCTTCAGGTAACTTTGTCCAAAATTCTTGGGTAGGAAACTATTACCTTAAATCAGGTGGTTACATGGCTAAGAGTGAGTGGATTTTTGATAAGAACTATGGTGCCTACTATTATCTAACGTCTGAGGGGAGCTATTCTTACAGTACTTGGGTTGGTGATTATTATGTTAAATCAAATGGTAAGATGGCTACAAAAGAGTGGATTTTTGATAAAAACTATGATTCATACTATTATTTAACATCAGAAGGAAGCTATGCTCGTAACATATGGGTAGGTGACTACTATCTCAAATCAAATGGTAAGATGGCAGTCAACGAACGTACCCCAGATGGCTACCAAGTAGATAGTTCAGGTAAGTGGGTTAAATAAAATAAAAATAGTGAAAGGAATTAGCACAGGCTGGTTCCTTTCTCTTAGATAAGGGAGTAATATGAAAAAGTTTTTATTAGCCACAACGCTTTTACTGACACTGGTTTTGGGAGGCTGTCAGTATCTACCTTGGAACAAAAGCTCGGAAACAACATCTGATTCAACACCAGATACATCTGCAGCAAGTCCAGAGATAGATTACAGCCAATATAACAAGATTCTCGATGACTATGAAAAAGTAACCAAAGGCACCTTGCCGACTGGTATAGATGTCAATCCCCTAGCTAGTCAAGTAAACTCTTCTCAAGGCTTTTATACAGATGTGGTTTACCACAAGACAGATCTGAATAATGATGGAGTGGATGAACTCTTGCTTGCTCTTGAAATGAAGGGTGGTGGGAAAAGTTTGCTTGTTATCCGCACTTTGAAAGATGAAAAAGTGATCCGTCTGACCAATCAAGAAAATCATTTAGACCAGATTGGTGAGAGAATGACAGTTGGTATTTTGCCAGACAATTCCCTGCTCTATCGTGGGGCTGGTACAGCAACGAGTCACATCTATGCTCACTACCAATTTAGTGAAGACGGACAGTCTTTGGTAAAGGGTAAGGAGGCTCAAGAACTAGCGGATCTTGGGGTCGGTTCTCCCATTTCTCTAGAGACTTTAAGCTGGAAGTCTGTTTCAGATAAGATTCCTGGAGGGGCAAGTGCAGATAAGGGGACAGCTGATACATCATCTTCAACAAACCAACATACTTCTGGGAAAATGGATATTAACGCCATAAAAAATGGGGATTTTTCTAGCATTGAGGGAAGATGGAGTAAAGGTAATGGTGGAGAAGATTTAGTTTTTAGTAAGGATGGGCTAGTGGCTCCAGAACAGTTTACAGTTGAAGTTGCAGAATCAGAAATAGTCAATGATTTTCTACGAGCTCGCTATTCAGGTCCATCTTTTGGAGTCTTTATTCAATTCATACCAGCAGGTGTTAGAATACCTGATGAGACATCAATGGATGGATTAATATCAGACGCTTCGGATATTAGTAAAGATAGAATCATCTATCGTGCTTCATTTCCAGTACATAATAAACCAGAACAATTCTTATACCGTGTGGAATAAGAGTGAAACAGATTTATTTAATTAATAGCACTTCACGCACATGGGAATGCTCAATCTTTCTTCTGCAGAGTCAAATAAGATTTTCCCAAAATCCATTGACAAAAGCCAACATTTTTTGTAAAATAAGAATCAATTAAATACCAACACCGAATGAAGTTTAATAGAAGTGGGGAATCGTTTGATTTTCCATGACTGTAAATGGACGGAACTCTGGAGAGACCGTAAAGGCACCGAAGGGGCAAGGCAGGCAACTGCTCAAACTCTCAGGTAAAAGGACAGAGCTAGGATAGACCGCTTTTTAGCATTTATCTAAGCATTCCAGAGTACATGTATCTTGCATGTGCTCTTTCTTTTGGGGTTGAAAAGATAGGAGAAGGAAATGTTAGAATTGCTTAAATCAATCGATGCTTTTGCTTGGGGCCCACCCCTTTTGATTTTATTGGTCGGAACAGGGATTTACCTAACTGCTCGTCTAGGACTTTTGCAGGTTTTGCGTCTGCCCAAGGCCTTCCAGCTTATTTTTACTAAGGACAAGGGGCATGGCGATGTATCCAGCTTTGCGGCACTATGTACAGCCCTAGCAGCGACAGTTGGTACGGGAAATATTATCGGGGTAGCTACAGCTATAAAGGTCGGTGGCCCAGGAGCCCTCTTTTGGATGTGGATGGCTGCTTTCTTTGGGATGGCTACAAAATATGCGGAAGGACTACTAGCTATCAAATACCGTACCAAGGACGACCATGGTGCAGTAGCGGGAGGTCCCATGCACTATATCCTTCTAGGGATGGGAGAAAAGTGGCGTCCCCTTGCCATCTTCTTTGCCCTGGCAGGTGTGCTAGTAGCTTTATTAGGAATCGGGACCTTTACCCAAGTCAACTCGATTACAGAATCTATCC
This sequence comes from uncultured Streptococcus sp., assembly GCA_963523725.1. Taxonomy (GTDB): domain Bacteria; phylum Bacillota; class Bacilli; order Lactobacillales; family Streptococcaceae; genus Streptococcus. The sequence goes on along the minus strand of CAURES010000024.1, from coordinate 9,105 downwards.
AAAATACAACGACTATTTCGCCAGCTATCACGGCTCTCGTTTTGTCTGTCTTAGTAGCGATTGCCGTTTTTGGCGGACTCAAGTCTATTTCAAAGGTTTCAACTACTGTTGTTCCTTTTATGGCTATCATCTATATTTTGGGAACTCTTACAGTTATTTTCTTTAATATTGGAAAAATTCCTGCCACAATCGCTTTAATCTTGACATCGGCTTTTAGTCCAGTTGCTGCGGTAGGTGGATTTGCCGGTGCTAGCATTCGGATGGCTATTCAAAATGGTGTGGCGCGTGGTGTGTTCTCAAACGAATCTGGTCTGGGTTCAGCTCCCATTGCAGCGGCTGCGGCTAAGACAAATGAACCAGTAGAGCAAGGCTTGATTTCCATGACAGGAACCTTTATTGACACCCTCATTATCTGTACTCTGACTGGTTTGACCATCTTGGTGACTGGTGTTTGGAGTGGTGATTTGAATGGAGTTGCCTTGACTCAGTCAGCCTTCTCAACAGTCTTTTCACACTTTGGACCTGCCCTCTTAACAATCTTCCTTGTTCTCTTTGCCTTTACAACGATTCTAGGTTGGAACTATTACGGAGAACGCTGTTTCGAGTTTCTCTTTGGGGTTCGCTTTATCTGGCTCTACCGTGTGGTCTTTGTGCTCATGGTCCTGTTGGGAGGATTTATCGAGTTGGATATGGTTTGGATTATCGCAGATATTGTCAATGCCTTGATGGCTCTGCCAAACTTGATTGCCCTCTTAGTTTTATCACCAGTTGTTATTGCTGAGACTAAAAAGTATTTTAATAAATAATGGAATCACACATCGCGTGTGATTTTTTGCTTTCATAAAAAATTTCTATCGGTGCAATTTAAAATATATATTATACAAGGTATAGAATCTGTGATAGACTAGATTTCAACAACATGAAAAGAGGTTTTATGATGACAACATTTACAATTCATACAGTAGAATCAGCACCAGCAGAAGTGAAAGAAGTTCTTGAAACAGTAGAAAAAGACAACAATGGCTTTATTCCCAATCTAATCGGACTCTTGGCTAATGCACCTACTGCCCTAGAAGCCTACAGAACTGTCGGAGCTATCAACCGTCGCAATAGTCTGACACCCGTTGAGCGTGAAGTGGTGCAAATCACGGCAGCTGTGACCAATGGTTGTGCCTTCTGCGTCGCAGGTCACACAGCCTTTTCAATCAAACAAATCCAGATGAACGATGATCTTCTGCAAGCCCTTCGCAATCGTACTCCAATCGCAACAGATCCTAAATTAGACACCCTAGCTAAGTTTACCTTGGCAGTTATCAATACCAAGGGTCGTGTAGGAGATGAAGCCTTGGCTGAGTTTCTAGAAGCTGGTTATAGCCAACAAAATGCCTTGGATGTGGTTCTTGGTGTCAGTCTAGCAAGCCTCTGTAACTATGCCAACAACCTAGCTAATACCCCAATTAACCCAGAATTGCAACCTTATGCTTAATTCATATCTGAGTAAAATGAAGTCTGAAATAATCGGACTTCGTTTTTTTAAGTCCTCATTTAAGCGCTTTTATGCTATACTGAAACTAACATGATTATTGGAGGTTAGGATGAAAAAACTCCCCTTGGTATTTTCTGGTTGTTTGCTAGGTTTAGCAGGAGCTGGAAATCTTATTTTAGATACGTTGCCGCTTCTGTCCCATCTATTGAGTCTGACAGGTTTGATTTTGTGGATTTATTTTCTAATTCTACATCTCTTTAATTGGAAGGAAACCAAGCAAGAATTGACCAAGCCCCCTCTTTTGTCAGGAATGGCCACCTTTCCCATGGCTGGGATGATTTTATCGACTTATGTCTTTCGCGTCTTCCCTCATCTTCCTTTGGTTGCGCAAGGACTCTGGTGGTTTTCATTTCTCTTGGATGTGGCCTTAATTGCTGGTTTTACCATCAAGTTTGCTTATCCGGGTCGGGCGACTCCAAGCTGGACGGTTCTCTATGTGGGGATAGCAGTGGCAGCCTTGACATATCCTCTTGTAGGCATCATCGAAATTGCCTATGCGACCTTGATTTTTGGGTTTCTTCTAACCTTCTATCTCTACCCGCTTATTTATAGCGATTTAAAGAAACATCCACTCCCACTAGCCTTGCTTGGGCAAGAAGGAATCTATTGTGCTCCTTTCTCTCTACTCTTGGCTTCTCTAGTTCGAGTTGGAGGAGTCAGCCTACCAACTTGGGTCTTGATTGTCATGATCTTGGCTTCCCAATCCTTCTTTTTCTTTGTTTTGACTCGCCTGCCCAATATTTTAAAACAAGGTTTTCAACCAGCCTTCTCAGCCTTAACCTTCCCAACCATTATCACAGCTACCTCGCTCAAGATGGCTCAGGGAATCTTGAAACTTCCATTTTTGGATTATTTGGTAGTGGCTGAAACCGTTATTTGCTTAATTATTTTACTCTTTGTATTAGGCGCTTATCTGATTTGGTTACGAAAAAAGGTCTAGCTAGAAATAGCTAAACCTTATTTTTTATGGTTTGATAACTTCAGCTCCACCCATGTATGGACGAAGTGCTTCTGGAATAGTTACAGAACCATCTTCATTTTGATAGTTTTCAAGAATAGCAGCCACTGTACGTCCAACTGCAAGTCCAGAACCGTTCAAGGTGTGAAGGAATTTCACCTTGCCATCTGCTTCATCACGGTAACGGATTTGGGCACGACGGGCTTGGAAATCTTCTGTGTTTGAACAGCTTGAGATTTCACGGTAGGTATTTTGGGCTGGAATCCAAACTTCCAAGTCGTAAGTTTTCGCAGCTGAGAAGCCCATATCTCCAGTAGAGAGAGCAACGACACGGTATGGAAGGTTGAGTTTTTGAAGAATGTTTTCAGCGTTGGCTGTCATTTTTTCCAATTCTTCATAAGATTCTTCTGGTTTGGCAAATTTGACCATTTCAACCTTGTGGAATTGGTGTAAACGAATCAAGCCGCGAGTATCACGACCAGCTGAACCAGCCTCAGAACGGAATGATGGGCTCATAGCAGTAAAGTAGATTGGTAGGTCTTTACCGTCAAGAATTTCATCACGGTAGTAATTTGTCAGAGGAACTTCGGCTGTAGGAATAAGGACATAATTGCTGTCGCTCAATTCAAAAGTATCTTCCTTGAATTTTGGATATTGACCAGTACCAAACATAGAATCGTGGTTAACCATGTAAGGTGTGATGACTTCTGTATAGCCTTCTTTTCCATGTTCATCCAACATAAAGTTGTAGATAGCACGTTCCAAACGAGCACCGAGACCTTTATAGAAGAGGAAGCGAGCGCCCGTTACCTTACCACCGCGTTCCCAGTCAAGGATACCAAGGTCTTCACCAAGATCCCAGTGAGCTTTTGGTTCGAAATCAAACTCGCGTGGAGTCCCCCAACGGCGAACTTCCACATTGTCATCTTCATCAGCCCCAACAGGAACACTGTCAGCTGGGATGTTTGGAAGAGTAGTGGTAAATTCTGTCAATTTAGCATCGATTTCTGCCAATTCAGCATCCAAGGCTTTGACTTCAGCAGATAGAGTTTGCATGGCAGCAATCTTGTCATCTGCATTTTCCTTGTTGCGCTTAGCTTGGGCAATCTCAGCAGAAACTGTGTTACGTTCTGCTTTTAAAGTTTCAACCTTGACCAAGATGTCACGACGTTTAGCATCGATTTCTTTCATCTCATTCAAGACAGCAGCATCTACACCACGTGTAGCCAATTTTTCTGCGACAGCATCAAAGTCTGTACGAATACGTTTGATATCTAACATAAGAACTCCTTTATGAAAAAAGCACACCTGACAAAGCGTTGGAGTGGCAGGGCCACGGTTCCATCCAACTTCACAGGTGTGCACTTGATTGTGTATGCAATTGTTACTAACGGTAGAATTTCACCTATCCCTCCTATCTGCTCGCAGCACCCGCAGACTTTCTGAAAGAAGAAGATAACCTACTTATCCGTTGCTATGATTATACTAAAGTTTCTACTTTTTTGCAAATAGATTTTTAAATTTTTGACTAATGGTTTGAATCAGGGTAGGAAGCTTGACGACCTTGTCATTGCCCAGTTTTTCGCGAGCAATTTTGAGGATGGCACCTGAGTCTTTTGAAGCAAAGAGGAATTTTCCTCTGTCTGTAAAGACTTCGAAGTGGCGACTGATTTTGCGACCAGTAACATTGGCTCCAATTTGGTTGATATGGCTCCAAGGAATCTGGATAAATTGTTCAACATTGACATCGGGGTAAAATTCCAAGGCCTGATCTCCGACAAGGAATTTCCCAACTTTTCCAGCGATAGAGAGGTAGGAAGTGCCTGTCGTGCTGAGAAGCACTGTTTTGTTAAGAGATTGGGCCATGATTAGTCTTCCTTACTTTCACCGAAAAAGGCATTGTAGAGGGCTTTAATAGCTGCTTTCTCTTGGTCCTTATGGACAACGAACATAATAGACACTTCACTAGAACCTTGAGACATCATCTGGATGTTGATCTTGTTTTCAGATAGAGCGCGTGTCGCAGTAGCAGTTACTCCGATATGACTCTTCATTTTTTCTCCAACAATCATAATGATAGAAAGGTCGTGTTCGATTTCTGCATGGTCTACTTCAGCCTTTTGAACCAACTGACGAAGGATTTCTTCTTCCTTGATAGGAGTTAGTTCGCGAGAACGGAGGATGATTGAAAGATCGTCGATACCTGTTGGCATATGTTCCCAACCGATGTTAAGATCTTCAAGGATTTGAAGAACCTTGCGTCCAAATCCAACCTCACGGTTCATGAGGTATTTCGACATATTAATGCTGACAAAGCCTGAGTCACCAGCAATTCCTACTACTGGGAATTCATCACTACTGTGTTTTAGAACGATACGAGTACCTGGATGGTCAGGGTTGTTGGTATTCTTGATAACGAGAGGGATTTTTCCACGGTAGGCAGGTAGAAGAGCTTCATCATGAAGGACTGAGAAGCCTGCATAGGCCAACTCACGCATTTCACGGTAGGTTAACTCAGGAATCGAGTGTGGTTGGTGGATAATTCCTGGGTGAGCTGCAAAGATACCATCAACATCCGTAAAGTTTTCATAGAGGTCTGCCTTAACCCCTGCAGCAATGATAGAACCTGTAATGTCTGATCCTCCACGTGAGAAGGTACAGATTTGATTTTCCTTGGTAACTCCAAAGAAACCAGGAATGACAAGGACTTCATTTGCATTTGTCAATTCTTCAATCTTGTCATAACTTGATGGAATGATGCGAGCGTGACCAGGTTCACTTGTGACCACAATCCCAGCTTCTCTAGGGTGCACATAGCGTGCATCAATCCCGTTTTGATTAAAATAGGCAGCAATCAATTTAGCATTGTTATTTTCACCAGCTGCTAGGAAAGTATCGTAGAGAAATTCATTTTCTTCAATAGGAAGAGTGGCTAAGGCGCGAATGCTTTTTGAAATTTTCTCTAGCACAGCTGGTTTCAGTCCTAATTCACTCACCATAGCGGCATAGCGGTCGATAATCCAGTTTTGGCTCTTGCTAATATCGTTACCAGCAACATAATCGCGGTAGTATTTAATCAAGGCATCCGTAACCTTAGTATCTTCAGCATTGCGTTTACCAGGCGCAGAAACGACTACAAAACGACGCTCTGAATCGCTTTTGACGATGTTTAAAACTTTTTCTAATTGACTAGCAGAGGCAAGAGAGCTACCTCCAAATTTAACAACTTTCATAAGAACTCCTAAAGTAAGTATTTTATACGATTATAGCAGAAAGAAAGCCTTTTTTCAATGAAGAAAATAAGATGCTTTCTAGGGTAAAGCGAGCCTTTCTAATCGGCTGAGACACTTTCAGTCGATTTTTTCTTGCTTTCGAGTTTTAAAAAAGCTATACTTTGGAAATAAAATAATTTAATACTCAATGAAAATCAAAGAGTAAACTAGGAAGCTAGCCGTAGACTGCTCAAAGCACTGCTTTGAGGTTGTAAATAAGACTGACGAAGTCAGCTCAAAACACTGTTTTGAGGTTGTGGATAGAACTGACGAAGTCAGTAACCATACCTACGGCAAGGCGAAGCTGACGTGGTTTGAAGAGATTTTCGAAGAGTATAAACTGCTTATAAATTAAAAAGGAGTCCCGATGGAACACATTATTTATCAGCTTGATGAGGACTTGGCAATCCTTACCTTGAACCGTCCTGAGGTTGCAAATGGCTTTCATATTCCTATGTGTGAGGAGATTTTAGAAGCGCTGACTCTGGCGGAAGAGAATCTAGCTGTGCATTTTATCTTGATTAATGCCAATGGAAAAGTTTTCTCAGTTGGGGGAGATTTGGTAGAGATGAAGCGGGCAGTAGATGAGGATGATATTCCATCATTGACGAAAATCGCAGAGTTGGTAAATGCTATTTCTTATAAAATCAAGCAAATAGCCAAACCTGTCTTGATGGAGGTTGATGGGGCTGTTGCAGGTGCCGCAGCAAATATGGCTGTTGCTGCAGATTTCTGTCTGGCAACGGATAAGGCTAAGTTTATCCAAGCCTTTGTTGGCGTTGGTTTGGCTCCAGATGCAGGTGGGATTCATCTATTGAGCCGAAGTATTGGTGTGACGCGTGCTGCTCAATTAGCCATGACAGGAGAGGCTTTGTCTGTAGAAAAAGCTCTGGAGTGGGGCCTGGTTTACCGCATCTGTGAAGCTGATAAACTTGAAAAGACGAGAGGACAGCTTCTTAAAAAATTAAGACGTGGGTCAGCTAATTCCTATGCAGCCATCAAGAAGTTGGTTTGGGAGAGCCAATTTAAAGATTGGCAAGATTATGCTGCTTTAGAATTGAAGCTCCAAGAGTCTCTAGCTCAAACAGAGGATTTCAAAGAGGGAGTTCGGGCTCATTCGGAAAGAAGAAGACCGAAATTTACTGGAAAATAAAAAAATACTTGCACTGTTCTTTGAAGTTTGATATAATTTTTTTGTCAAATGTTTTGATTGTGAAAGCTTTTTGAAAAGGAGGGAAAAGAGATTGGACTACCAACGAATTAATGAATATTTAACATCTATATTTAACAATGTCCTCGTCATCGAGGAAGTTAGCTTGAGGGGTAGTCGTTTCAAGGATATCTCCATCAAAGAAGTACATACAATCGATGTAATTGGAAAATTCCCAGACGTGACGCCAAGTCAAGTGTCGAAAGAGTTGATGGTGACTCTTGGGACGGTTACGACGAGTTTGAATAATCTTGAACGAAAGGGTTACATTGAACGCATTCGCTCAGAGCAGGATCGTCGTGTGGTGCATCTACATTTGACAAAGAAGGGTCGCTTGGTTCATAGACTACATAAACGCTTCCACAAGGCCATGGTTGAAAAAATCATTGATGGTATGAGTAAGGAAGAAATTGATGTTATGAGCAAAGGTTTGACCAATCTTTATCAATTTTTGGAGGATTTGAAATAATGGCTTTTGCAAAAATAAGCCAGGTTGCTCATTATGTGCCAGAGCAAGTGGTTACAAATCACGACTTGGCTCGGATTATGGATACCAATGATGAGTGGATTTCAAGTCGGACGGGAATACGACAAAGGCATATTTCAAGAACAGAATCTACTAGTGATTTGGCTACAGAGGTTGCTAAGAAACTGATGACAAAAGCTGGAATCACAGGGGAAGAGTTGGATTTTATCATCCTAGCTACCATCACTCCGGATTCGATGATGCCCTCTACAGCTGCTCGTGTTCAAGCCAATATTGGTGCTAAAAAGGCCTTTGCTTTTGACCTAACCGCGGCTTGCAGTGGATTTGTATTTGCTCTTTCAACTGCTGAAAAGTTTATCGCTTCTGGTCGCTTTCAAAAAGGCTTGGTGATTGGTAGTGAAACCCTCTCTAAAGCAGTCGATTGGTCAGACCGATCAACAGCTGTCTTGTTTGGAGATGGTGCTGGCGGAGTCTTGCTAGAAGCTAGTGAGCAAGAGCATTTCTTGGCTGAGAGTCTCAATAGTGATGGGAGTCGTAGTGAGTGTCTGACCTATGGACATTCAGGCTTGCATTCTCCATTTTCAGATCAAGAAAATGCAGAGTCCTTTTTGAAGATGGATGGGCGCGCAGTCTTTGATTTTGCCATTCGAGATGTAGCCAAGTCTATCAAACAGACTATTGATGAATCTCCTGTAGAGGCGACAGACTTAGATTATCTGCTACTTCATCAAGCTAATGACCGTATCTTGGATAAGATGGCTAGAAAAATCGGTGTCGACCGAGATAAGCTTCCAGCCAATATGATGGAGTATGGAAATACCAGTGCAGCCAGTATCCCGATTTTACTTTCAGAGTGTGTAGAACAAGGTCTCATCCCTTTAGATGGTAGCCAGACTGTTCTTTTATCAGGCTTCGGTGGAGGCTTGACCTGGGGCACGCTCATTCTTACAATTTAGGTAATCATGTGGTGAACACATTGTTATAAAAAAACTATTTATTTTAAAGGAGTCCTATCATGGCAGTATTTGAAAAAGTACAAGAAATTATCGTTGAAGAACTTGGAAAAGACGCATCAGAAGTAACACTTGAATCAACTTTTGATGATTTGGACGCAGATTCATTGGACTTGTTCCAAGTAATCTCAGAAATCGAAGATGCTTTTGATATCCAAATCGAAGCAGAAGATGACTTGAAAACAGTTGGTGACTTGGTTGCCTACGTTGAAGAGCAAACAAAATAAGCAGAATATAAGATAGAAGGAGTAGGGAAACCCGCTCCCTCTTGTTTAGGCAATAGTTTGATTGTCAAATTATGACAGTATCGAACTATTACGTAAGCAAGAAACGATGGAGGCACTATGAAAACGCGTATTACAGAATTATTGAACATTGATTATCCTATCTTTCAAGGAGGAATGGCCTGGGTTGCTGATGGTGATTTGGCAGGAGCTGTTTCCAAGGCTGGAGGACTAGGGATTATCGGTGGGGGGAATGCCCCGAAAGAAGTTGTCAAGGCAAATATTGATAAAATCAAATTATTGACGGATAAACCCTTTGGTGTCAACATCATGCTCTTGTCTCCCTTTGTGGAAGATATTGTAGACCTCGTTATCGAGGAAGGTGTTAAGGTAGT
>CAURES010000023.1:0-19951 GCA_963523725.1 uncultured Streptococcus sp. | reverse complement strand
CAATTTTGTAACTCATAGTGTCCATTTTGCGAGTGAGAGCCGCAAAGTCAAAGTTCTGTTCTCTCAAATAAGCAGCAAGGCGAAGAGTCCGTGCAGTCGTAGAAGGGTAGAGGAAGCGACCTGTATCACCGACAATTCCTGCAAAGAGTAACTCAGCAGCGCGATCTGACAAGGCCAGTTGGCTTGTTTCTGCAAATAGGGTAATCATTTCGCTAGCGCTGCTTGAACTAGTATCCACCCAAGATAGGTCACCATATACATCATCATTTGGATGGTGGTCAATCTTAATGAGAAAATCACCTTGACGATAGCGCTTATCATCGATACGAGCAGTATTCGCTGTATCACAGACGATGACAAGGGCGCCTTGGTAGGCACTGTCTTCAACAAGATCCATCTCAGCCATCCAAGTTAGAGTTGGTTCATCAAAACCAACGGCTTTGATGGTTTTTTCTGGAAAATGATGTTTGAGAAGAGCTTTCAATCCCACCTGACTTCCCAAGGCATCAGGGTCTGGTTTCATATGACGATGAATGATAATCGTGTCGTATTCTTTAATTTTTTCTAAAATTTGATGGCAAATTTCCATAAATAACCTCAATTCTTTCTCATTTCATTGTAGCACAAGAATTTTTATTTTTAAAATGAAAAAGATGTGATATAATGGAGAAAGATAAATTGAGGAGGACGATATGGCATTAGCAAAAATTGTATTTGCCAGTATGACCGGTAATACCGAAGAAATTGCAGATATTGTAGCAGACAAATTACGTGACTTGGGCTTGGATGTCGATGTTGATGAATGTACAACTGTTGACGCTTCAGACTTCTTGGAAGCAGACATCGCTATCGTTGCGACCTATACTTATGGTGATGGAGAATTGCCAGATGAGATGATGGACTTCTACGAAGACCTAGCAGATCTCAACTTGAATGGCAAAATCTACGGAGTGGTTGGTTCAGGTGACACCTTCTACGATGAATTCTGTAAGGCTGTTGATGACTTTGACCGTGTCTTTGTGTCAACAGGAGCAGAAAAAGGTTCAGAGTGTGTCAAAGTTGATCTTTCTGCTGAGGAAGAAGACATTGAACGCTTGGAACAATTCGCAGAAGAATTGGCTGCTAAAGTAGGATAAGCATAAACGTGCGCTGATGCAATCAATCAGTGCATTTTTCTTACCGTGAGTTGGGATTTTACTAGCCTATTTGGTGGCTTTTTGATACAATAATTCAAATAAAGGAGGAGACACTATGGATTTAGATAGTATTCGTCAAGAAATTGATCAAATCGACGACCAAATTGTCAAACTGTTAGAAGAAAGAATGCATTTAGTTGAAGGGGTTGTCGCTTATAAGAAGGCTTCAGGGAAACCGATTTTAGATACCAAGAGAGAAGCAGTTATTTTTGAAAAGGTCAGAAATCGTGTAGAAGACAAGCGCTATCAGGAGACTATTGTAGCAACGTTTTCGGACATACTCAAACGTTCGCGTGATTATCAGGATCAAAACATCAAATGAAAAAAGAACAATTTTATCCGTTAGGCATTTTTCTAGCTGCTATGTTGGGCGGACTTGTGCGCTACCTTGTTTCTACTTGGTTACCAGCTAGTCCAGATTTCCCTTGGGGCACCCTTCTTGTTAACTATCTAGGCATTTTCTGCTTGATTTACCTTGTCAAGGGCTATCTGGTCTATAAGGGAACCAGTAAGGGCTTGGTTTTAGCACTTGGTACAGGATTTTGTGGAGGTTTGACAACCTTTTCTAGTCTCATGTTAGATGCTGTAAAACTATTTGATACAGGTCGTTGTCTTAGTTTGGTCATGTATTTGTTTTTGAGTATTGGTGGAGGCCTACTTTTGGCTTACTATTTAGGGAGGAAGAAATGGTAATCGTCTATCTTGCAATTGCTTGTGGTCTTGGAGCGCTCGTACGGTATTTCTTTTCCCGCTATAATCAAACTTCTAAATTGCCATTCGGAACGCTGGTTGCAAATCTGTTGGGGTGTTTTTTGATTGGATTACTCTATAATCATGTAGAGTCTAAGGAAGTCTATGCTATTTTAGCAACAGGATTTTGTGGAGGTTTAACAACTTTTTCTACCTTGAATGATGAACTGCAAAGACTGCTAAGTGATAAGAAGGTATTTTATTCTTACCTGACTTTGACCTACCTAGGTGGTTTGATTGCGATTTTTTTAGGAATTCTGCTATAAATTTCTTTACTTTTTTGTGGAAATTTGGTAAACTGTATCTTGTGTGTAATGGACGCACAAAAATACAGTTTATCCGCTGAGGAAGATTCCTCAAGATTGACAAAGATAGGAGAATAAAATGAATCCATTAATCCAAAGCTTGACTGAAGGTCAACTTCGTACTGATATCCCATCATTCCGTCCTGGTGACACTGTTCGTGTACACGCGAAAGTTGTCGAAGGTAACCGTGAACGTATCCAGATTTTTGAAGGTGTTGTTATCGCACGTAAAGGTGCTGGCATCTCAGAAAACTACACAGTTCGTAAAATCTCTAACGGTGTAGGTGTTGAGCGTATCTTCCCAATCCACACTCCACGTGTTGAAAAAATCGAAGTTGTTCGTTACGGTAAAGTACGTCGTGCGAAATTGTACTACTTGCGTGCTCTTCAAGGTAAAGCAGCTCGTATCAAAGAAATCCGTCGTTAATTCGACTAAAAAACTCTGCTTTTTCAGCAGAGTTTTTATCTAGCTCCCTTAGTTCAATGGATATAACAACTCCCTCCTAAGGAGTAGTTGCAGGTTCGATTCCTGCAGGGGGCATTTTTAGTAAATTAAGAAAAATAAAGAATATTCAAAGTGTTTATTTATAGGCAATCATTACAATTTAGTTTTTTAAAATAGGTTAGTATTTTTTCCTTGACTAATTCATAATCAAAATTTTACAAAAAATTATATTTTGATCAATGATTACAGAATAAAGTGGATCTGCATAGTAACTTTGACATCTATTAGTTAAAAAATAAGGACTTCCTTTGTTAGAATGTCCTTATTTTTATTATGGAATTGGACAAATGAGGTAAAGGTTCAGATCTATGAACTCAGAAAGTAAGTACAAAGCTTTAAACAGCTTTCAAAAAGATTTAGTGTGGATTTTTCGGGCTAAGGTATGTGACAAAAAGAATTGATTGTTATGAAATAGAGAGCCTAAAAAATGGGGAAAATCGTTATTGTTCCCCTGAATTTGATATGTTGTAAAAGATTATTTCTGGTCTGTTAAATATATCAATAACAAAATTTAAACATGATAGTCTAATATCTAATCCATTTAAAGTGAATACGTTTATCAATCGTTTGAGTAAGAAAATCTCAAAAGAAGGAGGGATAGGTTTTCAAAAATAACATATCTAGTCATTGCTTATATATAATTTGTATCTTTTGTTTTGTTAATTTGTATTTAAAATTTAATCGTGTTACAATTGAAATTGAAATCAAATAGAAAAGGAAAATGCAAACGTGGGCACACTTTTAGCAACAAGATTAAAAAATAGACGAAAAGAATTAAAAATGTCTCAGCGAGAATTGGCTGAGGGGATATGTAAACAGGGACAGATTAGTCGATTAGAGAATGGAGAATTTACTCCAGGAGCAGACTTTTTATATGCTCTGTCTAAGAAGTTAAAAGTTAGTATAGATTATTTTTTTAATGAGGAGATTAGAGAGGAGATTGATGAGCTATCAGAGTTTAAGAAGTTAGCCCAGACATTTATCACAAATCGAAATTATGAGTCTCTGAAATATATATATGAACTAGAGAGTGTAAAGGTACATCGCTTGTCTCTAGTAGATAAGTTTTATATGGAGTGGATAAAATCTCTTATAGATTTTTATTTCTACGGGCAAAAAGAGGAGGCTGTGGCAAGATTGGAGAAGGTACTGTCTCAGTTAAGTGTATCTGACTTGACCTACCTTCAGGTTTCAAATACTCTATTCAATTTTTATTATGATATTGAAGATTTAGAAAGTTTTAATGAAATTCGAGAAAAGTTAGAGTATCAAGTAAATCAACTCAAGTTAAACACAATCGAAGAATTAAACCTTTCTATTAAATTTAATTATAATGTTTGTCGCTACCTATGGTTGCAGAATAATACTGAAGAAGCTATTACTAAAATCACAGATACGATAAAGCAATGTAAGACGTATAGAACAACATATCTTTTGGCTGATTTGTATTTATTGATGGGAAATGTCAGTAAGAATTTTTCTTCTAAAGTTGCAGTAAAAGAGTACTTTGAAACGGCTTATTTTCTATATAAGCTTGAGGGCAATATGTCAATAGCTCTAAAAATTGAGCATTACATTGCAGATATAACAGAATAGTAAAGACGATGTTCAATTAAGCATCGTTTTTTAAATCCAAAATAATACAAATATGTATTTAATAAAAATAAATAAAAAAATATTATCGAAAATCTTGACAGTATTATATTGAAGTGCTAAAATGTGTGCAAGAAAATATTAGGCTTTGTGTCCATAAAACATCACCAGAAACTTACTATAGACTGAGTGAATTTAAAGAGACTTCAGCCTTTGAAGAATTGAGAGGTAAAATTAATGAATGAATTAGAAGTTAGATTTGAACTTAACGATGAGAGGGATTATAATAATGCTATTGCATATTTAGAAAAATCTTATAAATTTAAGTGTGAAAATAAGCAAGTTGATGAATATTTTAAAACAAAAGGAAGAGAATTTGAAAATGATGAGGTAGGTAGCTTTATTTACAGAATTCGTCAAGAAGCTGATGATAAGGCATGTGTTTTCACAAGAAAAGATACGATAAAACAAGGAATGTGGAGTGAAAGTGAAATAGAGTTGGAATCTGAAAAATTAGAATTTGTAAGGAATATCTTGCAAGATGGTTTTTCAAATATTTTCACAATAAGTAAACATAGAAAGACTTATCATGATGTATTAGAAAATAAAACGATTAATCTAGATAAGATTGATGGTCTTGGATTTTATCTTGAAATAGAGATTTTAGGAGATTTTTCAAAAGAAGATTATAATAATTTTTATGAGAAAATGTGCGGAGAGTTCTCGTTTTTAAATTCAAAAATAGAAACAAAGGGCTATGTCCAATTAATGAGAGAAAAAAATGGACGTAATTGAAATTATCAAATAGTCTTGTTGGGATTGTTTACTCAATTGCTGGATTTGGAAGTTTGATAGCAGTAACCTTTCTTTCTACTTTTTTGAATAAGAAGGATACCTTTATCTTAATGAATATATCAATGGCAACCATCCCACTTGTCATTATGGCGAGTGGAATAGTAGAAAATTAGATATTTTTTGGAATTTGTTATTCAATTTTGAGTGGACTAATTACAATAGCTTCTGTCTCAATTACAACAATACAGCAACAAGAAAGTACTGAGTATAATATTGGTAAAATACTTTCTAGTTCTTTTGTAATAGCTACCATTTTTGCTCCTTTTGGAGGGATACTGGCTGCTTATTTTAATTGGCTTTTAAACCCGAGATTAAGTCTAGTTATTTTGGGATTACTAAGTAGTTTATTGGTTATTCTTATAAAGAGTTATGAAAAAAAGCTAATTAAGAAAAGCACTGCAATATTTATAAAGGAAGATTAGTGAATCAATTATCATTAGAAAAAATAATATTAATTTGTAGTAAAATAAAAAATTGAAAAAGGTTCTACATAATGTACTACCTTTTTCAGATTTAATAATTATTAAGGGGATAGAACTAGAAACCAAAAATACTGAATTTTAAACTGCACCCCAAAAGTAAGATTTTTTCTGTCTAACTTTTGGGGTCAGTACATTATCTCTAACTTCTGGAGTGCTTTTTCTACATTCAAGTTATTTTACAATACCCATGTACGGATGGCATGGGCAACGCCAGATTCATCATTAGATTTAGTGATGTATTTGGCGATTTTTTTGATTTCTGGATTTCCGTTTTCCATGACAACGGGGTTACCAACGACTTCCAGCATGGCACGGTCATTTTCTTCGTCCCCGATCGCCATGGTTTCATCTGTGGTCAATCCGAGCTTTTCAGCTAGGTGAGTGATAGCTGACCCCTTGTCTACATTCTTTTTAAGGAGTTCGAGGTAGAAAGGAGCAGATTTGTTGATGGAGTACCGTTCGTAGAATTCCGCTGGTATCTTTTCAATTGCAGCATCGAGGATTTCTGGCTCATCGATGAACATACATTTGACAATTTCCTTGTCAACCATTTCTTCAGGTGTACGGTAGAAAATAGGCATGCTGACGAGGGTTGATTCGTGCACTGTATATTTTCCGATATTACGATTTGCAGTATAGATACCGTCCTTTGTAATAGCGTGCATGTGAACACCAAGCTTACGACTGAGAAATTCCATATCCAGATAATCCGCATAGGTCAAGGATTCGCTAATAATCTCATGACCTGTAGCAGTTTCTTGGACAAAGGCACCGTTGAAGGTCACCACATAGTCACCCTCGTCTCTCAACTGCAGGTCGTCCAGAAGTTTAGCAACACCTGCGATAGGGCGGCCAGTTGCAATGACGACTTTGACACCAGCTTCTTTGGCATCTTGGATGGCAGAAAAGACTTCAGGAGTGATTTCCTTTTGGCTGTTGACTAGGGTTCCGTCGATATCGACGGCGATTAGTTTAATACTCATAAATTTCCTCTTCTAGTTTTTATTTGGGGTAAAATGATCGTTCTCAATCAAGTGTAAAAATTGCTGGGTAATGCTAGCGAAGATGCTGTTTTGGTCCAACATTTCTTTCGGAAAATAGAAACGATTATCTCCGTGACGACTACCAGCAAGGGATTGGACGATAGGAGACAGGCTAGAGAGTTCGGCCAGTTCTCCATTTTTTTGTAAAATCTCAATCTGTGTCCGTGGATTTTCAGATTCGGGACGATAGATATCATAAGGGAGGTCGAAGTTCTTATGAATGGCAGTGTAGTAGTCGGGATCAAAGCCGATATCCTCAACCAATTTTCTCATGCTGGCGAGTTGGTCTTGATCCTCTTGTGAAAAGGTAATGGATTTAAAGACCTTGCGGTTGACAAAGCGTTGCGATAAGTCTGCGAGAATCTTGTCAGGACTGGTCATCCAGAGCTGGAAGTAAGTATTCATCACACCATCATCCAGAGCTAGATAGTCAGACAAGGTCACATTTTTTTCAAAGAAAGGCAGGAGGTGTGGAGAAGTTCGTGAAAAGAAGTCCTTGTCTTCAGGATAGAGTTCCTTAGCCCGTTTGAGAAGGTTTTGAAGGAGGACCTCCATGGCCCGTGTTGCTGGGTGGAAATAGACCTGCATGTACATCTGGTAGCGACTGAGGACATAGTCTTCGATGGCGTGCATGCCATTGCGCTGAAAGGCAATACCGTTTTCGACAGGACGAATGACTCGGAGGATGCGAGTCAGGTCAAATTCTCCATAGGATGCTCCTGTAAAATAGGAGTCGCGCAAGAGATAGTCCATGCGGTCCGCATCAATCTGACTGGAAATGAGTTGCACGACCTGCTTGTTAGGATAGGTGTGGTCGATGACACTGGCTACCTTTTCTGGAAAATCTGGCGCTACTTGTAGCAGGACTTGGTGAATCTCCGTTTCAGGACTTTGGATAATCTCCTGAGTAATGGCTTCATGGTCTGTATCAAAGAGATGTTCAAAAGTATGGGAGTAGGCACCATGACCAAGGTCATGTAGGAGAGCAGCTGTCATGGTCAAGAGAGACTCAGAAGGATTCCATTCGTCTGGATATTTTTCTTCAAAAATCTCCGTGATGCGACGAGCAATCTCATAGACTCCTAGACAGTGAGAGAAGCGACTGTGTTCTCCACCATGGAAGGTATAACTGGAAGTCCCCAATTGCTTGATTCGACGCAAACGCTGAAATTCTTTTGTATTAATCAAGTCATAGATGATTTGATTATTGACATGGATGTAGTTGTGAACTGGGTCACGGAATACTTTTTCGTTCATATGACCATTATAGCAAAAAGCTAGAGTTTTTGGTAAAATAGTAGGACAAGAGACAAGAAAGAGGACTTGATGTGAAGATTCGGATGCGAAATACGATTCAGTTTGATGAGCAGTTGGAAGTGATTGACCAGCTTTATGATGTGGAAGTGCATGAAAAGGGAGATTATAGCTATCTGCTTTTCTACAATGAGGAAAAGGAAAAAGTAGTGATTAAATTTCATGGTCAAGAACTGGTGATGAGCCGATTTTCCAATCCCAAGACCATTATGCGCTTTTTAAAGGATAGCGATAGTTTAGCCTATATCCCTACTCCAATGGGCATGCAGGAGTTTATCATCCAAACGAGCCGTTATGAAGTTGATGGGCAAAAGATTGAGCTAGCCTATCAACTACAAAATCAAGAGGGACATCCCTTTGCCAACTATCAATTGGAAATTACTTGGGGCTAGGCTTATGTCTTTTTCAAATTTAGCTAGCTATATTCTTGGATTGGCTTCCTAGTGTGGTAGATTAGGCTAATTTTTGGTATAATAAAAGTTATGGAAATTGAAAAAACCAATCGTATGAATGCGCTCTTTGAATTTTATGCGGCGCTTTTGACAGATAAGCAAATGAATTATATCGAGCTCTACTACGCTGATGATTACAGCCTTGCTGAGATTGCTGAAGAGTTCGGTGTCAGTCGTCAGGCTGTCTATGACAATATCAAGCGGACAGAAAAGATTCTGGAAGATTATGAGATGAAATTGCACATGTACTCGGACTACATTGTCCGCAGTCAAATTTTTGACCAGATTTTGGACCGCTATCCCAAGGATGACTTTCTGCAGGAGCAGATAGAAATTTTAACAAGCATTGATAATAGAGAATAAGAGGAAGAAACATGGCATTTGAAAGTTTAACAGAACGTTTGCAGAACGTCTTTAAAAATCTACGTAAAAAAGGAAAAATCTCTGAATCTGATGTCCAAGAGGCAACCAAAGAGATTCGCTTGGCCTTGCTTGAAGCCGACGTTGCCTTGCCTGTTGTAAAGGACTTTATCAAGAAGATTCGTGAACGTGCAGTCGGACATGAGGTCATTGATACCCTTAATCCTGCGCAACAAATTATTAAAATCGTTGATGAGGAATTGACAGCCGTTTTAGGTTCTGATACGGCTGAGATTATCAAGTCTCCTAAAATTCCTACGATTATCATGATGGTTGGTTTGCAGGGGGCTGGTAAAACAACTTTTGCTGGTAAATTGGCCAACAAACTCAAGAAAGAAGAAAATGCCCGTCCTTTGATGATTGCGGCGGATATTTATCGTCCAGCTGCCATTGATCAGCTTAAGACTTTGGGGCAACAGATTGATGTGCCTGTCTTCGCTCTTGGGACAGAGGTTCCAGCTGTGGAGATTGTTCGTCAAGGTTTGGAACAAGCCCAAGCTAATCATAATGACTATGTCTTGATTGATACGGCAGGTCGTTTGCAGATTGATGAGCTTCTGATGAATGAACTTCGTGACGTAAAAGCATTGGCTCAACCAAATGAAATTCTGCTCGTCGTTGATGCCATGATTGGTCAAGAAGCGGCCAATGTTGCGCGTGAGTTTAATGCTCAGTTGGAAGTGACTGGGGTCATCCTTACCAAGATTGATGGCGATACTCGTGGTGGTGCTGCTCTATCTGTTCGTCACATTACTGGAAAACCAATCAAGTTCACTGGTACAGGTGAAAAGATTACGGACATTGAGACCTTCCACCCAGACCGTATGTCGAGCCGTATTCTTGGTATGGGAGATATGCTTACGTTGATTGAGAAAGCTTCTCAGGAATACGATGAGCAAAAAGCCCTTGAAATGGCTGAGAAGATGCGCGAAAACACCTTTGATTTCAATGATTTCATTGATCAGTTGGATCAGGTGCAAAACATGGGGCCGATGGAAGACTTGCTCAAGATGATTCCAGGTATGGCCAACAATCCAGCCCTTCAAAACATGAAGGTGGATGAGCGCCAGATCACGCGCAAACGTGCCATCGTGTCTTCCATGACACCTGAAGAACGTGAAAATCCAGATTTGCTAAATCCAAGTCGTCGTCGTCGTATCGCTGCAGGTTCTGGAAATACCTTCGTCGAAGTCAATAAATTTATCAAGGACTTTAACCAGGCTAAACAGCTCATGCAGGGTGTCATGTCTGGAGATATGAACAAGATGATGAAGCAAATGGGAATCAATCCAAACAACCTTCCTAAAAATATGCCAAATATGGGAGGAATGGATATGTCTGCCCTTGAAGGAATGATGGGACAAGGTGGGATGCCTGACCTGTCGGCTCTCGGAGGAGCAGGAATGCCAGATATGAGCCAGATGTTTGGTGGCGGACTCAAAGGTAAAATCGGTGAATTTGCTATGAAACAGTCCATGAAACGTATGGCTAACAAAATGAAGAAAGCAAAGAAGAAACGTAAGTAAGACAAGGGAAGGCCGCAGGGCTTTCCTTTTTTAGAAAGAAGAAAAATGAGCACTTCCGTAATTGGAAATGCTCGTTTTTGATGTGTTTAGACTCTTATACTCAATGAAAATTAAAGAGCAAACTAGGAAACTAGCCGCAGGTTGCTCAAAACACTGTTTTGAGGTTGTGGATAGAACTGACGAAGTCAGTAACCATATCTACGACAAGGAGACGTTGACGTGGTTTGAAGAGATTTTCGAAGAGTATTAGACTTTATTTTCGTATGACAAGATCAAGTTCAAGATGATTCTCGTTAGGGCTGATAGGGCAGTACCTGAAAGTGTAACTGGACCGAGTTTAAGGATAGCCCCTCCAAGTCCAAGGACCAACATAGCACTTGTGATGATTAGGTTACGCATTTGAGCGAAATCAACACGTTCTTTGATCAAGACTTTCAAAACGTTGCTGGCGATAACCCCATAGAGAAGGATTGACATACCACCAAGTACAGTTGATAAAGAGTCACTAAAAAAGGAACCAAGATGGTTCCTAAAATTATTAGTTACTTGCTCCAGATGTAGCATCTGCGCTACCACCGTGACCTCCAGCATCACCTGCATCAGAAGCTCCAGATGTGGCATCTGCTCCGCCATGTCCTCCAGCAGGAGCTGCAGCATTCCCACCAACTAGACGTTGACCAGTTGTATTGAGGTACCAGTCAAGCCATGGTTGGAAATTAAAGATAATTTCATTAATTCCAGCATATGAACCATCTGGATAGTACATTGCTTGGTAATTATGGGTATTAATAACACCTTCAGGTGTTCCTGGCACAATTGTACGGACATATTCTTGATCCCCGTTACGCAATACGCCGACAACCCATTCAACGTTTTTCATTCTAGAATCTGGCAATGTACCGTGTACTGTTCCTAATCTATTTCCTGATTGAGCACGTACACGTTTACCAAACATTGTATCTGGGTCTTGGTGTGCGTTATTAAAGTACAAGAATTGATTGTTATCATCTGCAAATGTCAATTCAAATGGCATTGCCTTCAAGAACATATCAATTTGGTTAACTGTCAAGATACCGTGGTCTAATTTAACGTAAGTATCTCCAGAAACAGCTCCAACAAGTTCAGCAGCTTTTTCTACCCATTCAGGATCATCAGGGTCAACACCTTGAATGGTAGTTGCAATTGAATTTGTACAATATAAATCTTCTGGTTCAATTGGTTTTGGTTTTTTCAATTTTGAAACGACTCCCACATATTTTACAAAGTTGTCCAAGCATGTTTCAAGGAAATTAACAGTTCCTTCATTTGTGATATTTCCATTAACATCAAAAGCTTCTTTAGCTTTACCAAGAAGGAATTCGTTACCTGGAAGCGTATAGGCATTAACACCTGGAGCGTCAAGAATCTTACGAAGGTGAACTTGGGCACGAGAAGTACCTTGGTCGTAGTAAGAAGCACCTACAATCATGACTGGTTTGTTTTCAAATGGATGAACTTCGTATGAAAGCCATTCAAGAACAGATTTTAGGGAAGCTGAGATTGTGTGGTTGTGCTCAGGAGTAGCGATGATAACACCATCAGCACGAGTAATTCTGTTATACAAGAGACGCAATTGGAAGCTTTCGTCCCATTTTTCGTCTTGGTTAAACATTGGAACTTCGTCAATTTCAAGAACTTCTAATTCAAATTTGAGTTTGAAGTGACGACGGATGAATTCCAAGAGTTTACGGTTATATGATTGATCGTAGTTTGATCCTACAAGTCCAACAAATTTCATTCTTTTTGGTCTCCTATCTTACAAATTTTCCCAGTCAAAGTCTTCAGCATCTTTGCGAAGTAGGGCTTGTGCGTTGCGCAATTTTTCTGTAATTTTTACAAAGATACGGAAGTCGTCAAAAGTGGCATCCAGTTTTTTGATAACATCAAGATCTACTAGGTCTCCACTTGGGTTGAAGGCTTGAAGAGAATGTGAAAGCAAGAATTCATCAGGAAGGACACTTGCTTTGATTTCTGGTGCGTTTAAGATTTGGCGAAGTTGCATTTGAGCACGTGATGAACCAAGCGTACCGTAAGAAGCACCAGTAATCATGATTGGCTTGTTCAAAAGTGGGTAAATACCATAAGACAACCAAGCAAGAGCGCTCATCAAAACAGCTGGGATAGAGTGGTCATACTCAGGAGTACCGATAATAACGCCATCTGCCTCTTCAATTTTAGCAGCTATTTCTAGAATTTCAGCAGGTACTTGCTTGTCAGCTGGTTTGTTAAAGACAGGAATGTCTTTAATTTCAACAAGTTCAATTTCAGCTTTGTCAGCAAAGTGTTTTTGCATGTATTGAAGCAATTGACGGTTTGTAGAACGTTTTGAATTTGTTCCAACAATAGCAATAAGTTTTAACATGAGATTTCCTTTCTCTTTTTACATAATACGATTTTAAAACTCCATTGAAACAGTTGTTTCTATAGAGTAGGAATTCCTGAAGAACAGCTTAGGTGACCTTCCTTATCGATGAGGATAGCTTCGATGCCCTCCAAACTTTCGACTTGCCAGAGGATAGAAGCAGGTCTTTCTCCAAATAGACGAGTTGTCCAGATTTCGCCATCAACTGATTTATCAGAGATGATTGTTAGACTAGCTAGTTCCGTTTCAACAGGATATCCTGTTTGACTGTCAAAAATATGATGGTAATCTTTTCCATCGACTGTCAGATGACGTTCATAAATGCCTGAAGTTACGACAGATTTATTGACAACAGGGATGGTCATTAAGTGATTTCCCCTAGGATTGGCTGGGTCTTGAATCCCGATTTGCCAAGGCTGATTCCCTCTTGTCTGATTTTTTCCAATGGTCAGGATATTCCCTCCCAGATTAATCAAGGCAGAAGTCACTCCCTCTTTTCTAAGAAATTGGGCAACCTTATCCGCACTATAACCCTTGGCTAAACAACCTAGATCGATCTTCATTCCTTTCTGTTTTAAAAACACAGTGAAAGTAGAAGAATCTAACTCGATATAATGAGGATTGATTAGAGGTAGCACCGATTCAATTTCTTGAGGCTGAGCGACCTTGGCATCTGAAAAACCGATACGCCAGGTTTGAATTAAGGGGCCAATGCTGATATTGAGATGGCTAGAGGGCGCTAGGCTATGCTCTAAGCCAAGTGAAATCAGTTCAAACAGGTCTGGATGAACCTTGACTGGAGCTATTCCAGCTTGATGATTGATTTCCATCAACTCAGATTCTTGGCTATTAGCGTTGAAGCGGTATTCGAGCTCTCTGAGTAAATCAAAGGATTTCTGGAGCAAGCTATCGGCTCGCTCATCCACTAATGAAATAGTGATAGTAGTCCCCATTAGCCGTTCAGAATGTGAACTAAGAGGCAAGCTACCAACTCCTTTCTCTTGTGAAAAGAAGGCTGAAATATAGTAAATTTATGAAAAATGAACCCCTTACATTTTCTTTCCATGATACTAGCATACCATAAAGTCAGCGTTTTCACAAATAAAATTTGTAAAGATGTCAAGAAATATGCTCAGGAAATGAAGAAAATTTGCAAGAATCCGTGTTAAGATACAGATTATTTACAATTTTTTACAAAAAAATAGGAAAAATCAACCAAACTCTTGTAAACGCTAACAATAAATGTTATACTAGTAGGGTAAATTTAGAATGAAGGTAGGAAATTTTTTATGAGTAAGATCGTTGTAGTCGGTGCTAACCACGCTGGTACAGCATGTATTAATACTATGTTGGATAATTTTGGAAATGAGAACGAAATCGTTGTATTTGACCAAAACTCTAACATCTCTTTCCTAGGATGTGGAATGGCCCTCTGGATTGGTGAACAAATTGACGGTGCTGAAGGCTTGTTCTATTCTGATAAAGAAAAATTGGAAGCTAAAGGTGCTAAAGTCTACATGAACTCACCAGTTCTTTCAATCGACTATGATAACAAAGTAGTTACAGCGGAAGTTGAAGGAAAAGAGCACAAAGAATCATATGAGAAATTGATTTTCGCTACAGGTTCTACACCAATCTTGCCACCAATCGAAGGTGTTGAAATTGTAAAAGGAAACCGCGAATTTAAAGCAACTCTTGAAAACGTACAATTCGTTAAATTGTACCAAAACGCTGAAGAAGTGATTCACAAATTGTCTGACAAGAGCCAACACCTCGACCGTATCGCCGTTGTTGGCGGTGGTTACATCGGTGTTGAACTTGCTGAAGCCTTTGAGCGTCTTGGAAAAGAAGTTGTCCTTGTTGATATCGTTGATACTGTCTTGAACGGCTACTATGACAAAGACTTCACACAAATGATGGCGAAGAACTTGGAAGACCACAATATCCGCTTGGCTCTTGGTCAAACTGTTAAAGCAATCGAAGGTGACGGTAAAGTTGAACGCTTGATTACTGATAAAGAAACTTTCGACGTGGATATGGTTGTTCTTGCAGTTGGTTTCCGTCCAAATACAGCCCTTGCTGATGGTAAGATTGAACTCTTCCGTAACGGTGCCTTCCTTGTAGACAAGAAACAAGAAACATCTATCCCAGGCGTTTACGCAGTAGGTGACTGTGCGACTGTTTATGACAACGCTCGTAAAGACACAAGCTACATCGCCCTTGCTTCAAATGCAGTTCGTACTGGTATCGTTGGTGCCTACAACGCTTGTGGACATGAATTGGAAGGAATCGGTGTGCAAGGATCAAACGGTATCTCAATCTACGGTCTTCACATGGTTTCAACTGGTTTGACTCTTGAAAAAGCTAAAGCTGCTGGTTACAACGCAACTGAAACAGGTTTTAACGATCTTCAAAAACCAGAATTCATGAAACATGACAACCATGAAGTAGCAATTAAGATTGTCTTTGACAAAGATAGCCGTGAAATTCTTGGTGCACAAATGGTTTCACACGATTCTGCAATCAGCATGGGAATCCACATGTTCTCACTTGCTATCCAAGAGCATGTGACAATTGATAAATTGGCATTGACAGACCTATTCTTCTTGCCACACTTCAACAAACCATACAACTACATCACAATGGCTGCACTTACAGCTGAAAAATAAAATTTGATGAACTATCTGGCCTTAAGTTAAGGTCAGATAGTTTTTTAGCCAATCTGTACCCATACAATTATTCTTTTTTTATCTTGTGATTCCTTCTGTTCTGAATTAAAATGAAATGGTAGCTACCAATATAAATGATGAGGAAAAAGAAATGACTGAAAATCGTTATGAACTAAATAAAAACTTGGCACAGATGCTCAAAGGTGGGGTTATCATGGACGTTCAGAATCCTGAACAGGCCCGTATTGCAGAAGCTGCTGGTGCGGCAGCTGTGATGGCCTTGGAGCGGATTCCAGCTGATATTCGTGCAGCTGGTGGAGTTTCCCGCATGAGCGATCCAAAGATGATTAAGGAAATCCAAGAAGCGGTTAGTATTCCAGTGATGGCCAAGGTCAGAATCGGGCATTTTGTTGAAGCTCAGATTTTAGAGGCCATTGAGATTGACTATATCGACGAGAGTGAAGTTTTATCTCCAGCAGACGACCGTTTCCATGTGGACAAAAAAGAATTCCAAGTTCCTTTTGTTTGTGGGGCTAAGGACTTGGGTGAAGCCTTGCGACGTATTGCTGAGGGTGCCTCTATGATTCGTACCAAAGGAGAACCAGGTACAGGAGATATCGTCCAAGCTGTTCGCCATATGCGTATGATGAATCAGGAAATTCGCCGCATTCAAAATCTACGTGAGGACGAACTTTATGTTGCTGCCAAGGACTTGCAAGTCCCTGTAGAATTGGTTCAATATGTCCATGAGCATGGAAAATTGCCAGTTGTAAACTTTGCGGCTGGAGGCGTTGCAACGCCAGCAGATGCTGCGTTAATGATGCAATTAGGGGCAGAGGGTGTCTTTGTCGGTTCAGGTATTTTCAAGTCAGGAGATCCTGTTAAACGAGCGAGTGCCATTGTCAAAGCGGTAACTAACTTCCGTAATCCTCAAATTCTAGCTCAAATCTCTGAAGATCTAGGGGAAGCCATGGTTGGTATCAATGAAAATGAGATCCAAATCCTCATGGCTGAGCGAGGGAAATAGATGAAAATTGGAATATTGGCCTTGCAAGGTGCCTTTGCAGAACATGCAAAAGTGCTAGATCAATTAGGTGTCGAGAGTGTTGAAATCAGAAATTTAGAGGATTTTCAGCAACATCAGAGTGACTTGTCAGGTTTGATTTTGCCTGGTGGGGAGTCTACAACCATGGGCAAGCTCTTACGAGACCAGGACATGCTGATTCCCATTCGAGAAGCCATTCTATCTGGTTTACCAGCCTTTGGAACCTGTGCAGGCTTGATTTTGCTGGCTAAGGAAATTGCTTCTCAGGAAGAGAGTCATCTAGGAACTATGGATATGGTGGTCGAGCGCAATGCCTATGGGCGCCAATTAGGAAGTTTCTACACGGAAGCAGAATGTAAGGGAGTCGGTCAGATTCCAATGACCTTTATCCGTGGTCCAATTATCAGCAGTGTTGGAGAGGATGTAGAAATTCTAGCAACAGTTGATAATCAAATCGTTGCAGCCCAAGAAAAAAATATGTTGGTAACTTCTTTTCATCCAGAATTGACTGATGATGTTCGCTTGCACCAGTACTTTATCAATATGTGTAAAGAAAAAAGATAGTAAAAAAGTGCAAAAAAATCACTTCCTGTACTATACTGTAATTGAAATTTTTTTAGTTTTTGCGTTAGAACTGTTTCCTCAGTCCTAGCGCCTTTTCTTTTTGATAAGTATGCTTGGTGAAGAGTAGTTTGTAAACGATTCTGAGAATCTTATGAGCACAAGCAATGACGGCTTTCATCTTGCTTCTTCTTTGGGAAATTCGATTGTAAAACTCTAAGCAGGCTATGCCTGCTTAGAGTTTTACATATGCTACTATCTTCGTTATAGCTAACTTTAATTCTCATTTATTAAGTATACCTAAGTTTTATGTTTAAATTTTGCATAGAATAGTTGTATTTCTTAATAAAGCTATGTTTACGCTTTCAATCAAGTCTCATTTATGATACTATTATGGTAATAGAAAAAATTCTTAGTTCGCTAAAGACCTTTATTCGAGATCCAGAGGAAATAGAAATTTTATCCATTAAAAATACGTTTCATAATTTACTTACTTGATATTAATAAAATTTCAATATTGTATAATTAAATCAAAGATGACACTGGAATCAGGAGGATTTATTATGGTTAATAATGTAGCTGTTAAAGTCTCAAACCTTTCAAAAGAATTTTTGTTAGGACAAGACAAAACTGTCTCTATTTTGAAAGATGTTTCTTTATCTGTCAATTATGGGGAATTTGTATCAATACTTGGTGTCAGTGGTTCTGGAAAGTCTACTTTGCTAAGTTGCTTATCAAGTTTGTCTGAACCAACAAGTGGCGAAGTTGTTATCAATGGTGTAAATCCATATACCTTAAAAGAAGGGAAGCTTGCTAAATTTAGAAGGCAAGATATTGCAATTATTTTTCAAAACTATAATCTTATCCCCGCTCTACCTGTACTAGAAAATGTTACACTTCCTCTGAGACTCTCAGGAAAGAGTGTTGATAGCAATAAAGTAAAAAAAATGTTGGATAGTTTGAATTTTAAAGCAGAACTATCATCATTAGTTGCTACCTTATCAGGTGGAGAACAGCAAAAAGTGGCTATTACTCGTGCAATAATAGCTGATAGTAAAATTATTTTTGCTGATGAGCCAACAGGAGCTCTGGACAGCGTCTCAAGAAAACTTATTTTTGAAACACTTCGTAATTTAGCGAGTCAAGGGAAATGTGTTTTTATGGTCACTCATGATATTGAGTTGGCTTCAAAAACTGACAGAGCACTCATTTTAAAAGACGGAAAAATATCTCGACAAATTATTAAACCTTCAGCTGAGGAACTCTACCAAGCACTTGAAAGTAGTAAAGATTAATTTGAGGAGGATTTATTATGCTAAAATTAATCATTTACCAATTTCAGTACTCAAAAAGACAATGGTTAGGAACAATACCATTACTATTTGTATCTAGCCTGATTGTTGGAACATCTTTATTTGGTATTGCTAGTTCAATAAAGACTGCTAATATTAACGCTTCACAACTTTTTCAAATGCTAATAATTTTTGGCGGGACTACTCTATTTTTCCTTATTTCAAATACTATAAGACTGCTAATAGATATCTTTAAAAAGGATTACCAATTATGGGCTATCTTAGGCGCAAGCAGAACTCAGCTATCTTTATTAGTATCTGGACAGTTTTATTTAATGGCAGTGATTGTTAGTAGTATTGGTACAATACTTTCATTTATCATGGCAGATAGTTACTACAAATTTTTACAAAATTTATTAGGAAGAGATGAGTTACCTGATTTAGTTATTACAGCCAACATTCAATCAATTTTATTGAGTGTTTTTATAGTCCCAACAATTGTCGGGATAGGGGCTTACTTTTATTCAAGGCGAATACTTAAAATATCGTCAATATTAAAACTAAAAAAGAAAAAAAGAAAAGTAACAGTAACTGGATTTGTTAACATCTCTGTTCGTTTATTCCTATGGTTACTATGTATAGGTTCTATTGTTTCAGCAGGATTTATCAGAAACAAAGAAATAATTGAAAAACAGTCAAGCATAATATTATTTTTATTAATTATTCACATTCTTATTATTCAATCACTATCTCCATCAATTCAAATGTTTCTAATAAAATTTTTAATGAGGATATTTCCAACTGAAAATTATGTAATTAATACAGGATTTTGGAATCTACTATCCAATCCTAGCTATTTGAAAAGTATACAAACTTCAATGAGCATGGGAGCAACTCTTATTTCTGGGTTTATTCTTTACACCCAAAATATGTATTCATTCATGAATACAGCAAACGGAGTAAACGAAGCAAGAGCTTCCTTTATTGCTTATATGTCTGCTCCAATTATTCTGATTATTACTAGTTCTATTTCTCTTACAATTTTATCTTCTAATAAAGATATTGAGGACATTAAACAGTTAAAGACACTGGGAGTGTCAAGATTACAACTTTTTAAAATACGTATAGGCGAAGCAATAATACATTCGGTGTTAATTTTATTAGTGTCAGTAATTTTCAATTTAATTATTTTAATTTTAGTTAGCGTTATTGGCCAATTTTTAGGCCGTAGTTTAGTAGATATATCAGGTTTCTGGCAACCGAGTCTTATAGTTATTTCTTTGTTAGTTATTTTTTATAGTATTACAAAGGGATTTTATTTATTTCAAGATAGATAAATTGGAATAGTTACTGATTCAAAAAGAACATACTTATTGTCATTGAAACCAAAGCAATACTAAAACTAAAAGGCAAGGATAAAAAACCTTGTCTTTTTTATTTATGTGACTATTAGTCCGTCTCGCTCCGTTAGGTGCGAGACAAAAAAACACCCGCTATGCGGGTGCGCGTCGAAGGTTATACCAAAAAAACTCCGAACGCGAT
>CAURES010000022.1:0-20500 GCA_963523725.1 uncultured Streptococcus sp. | reverse complement strand
GCACCTAAGGCAGAGAAACCAGCATACACTAAACCAGTGGGTACAGTGCCTGACGAAGCACCTAAAGCAGAAAAACCAGCATACACTAAACTAGTGGGTACAGTGCCTGACGAAGCACCTAAGGCAGAGAAACCAGCATACACTAAACCAGTGGGTACAGTGCCTGACGTTGCTCCAGAGAGAGAAGAGCTTCCTGCTTTACATACTGATATTCGTACAGAGACTATTCCTAAAACTATCACAGAAAAATCTGATTCTAGCAAATTTATAGGTGATAATTCTATTAAACAAGTTGGTGAGGATGGCGAACGTCAAATTGTTACTAGCTATGAAGAGTTACATGGCAAAAAAATCAGTGAACCAGTTGAAACAGTAACTATTTTGAAAGAAATGAAGCCTGAAATTCTTGTAAAAGGTACCAAAGAAAAGCCCAAAGAAAAAACGGCTCCTGTTTTGACTCTGACCACTGTATCTAAGGATGTTTTAGCTAAGTCTGCTACAGTTAACTACAATCTAGAGAACCAAGATAATGCTACAATTACAAGCATTGTAGCGACTATCAAAGAAGGTGGAAAGATTGTAAAAACGGTTGATTTAAAAACCGATAACTTATCTCAAGTCTTAGAAAACTTGGATTATTACAAAGATTATACGATTTCAACTACTATGACTTATGATGTAGGTAAGGGTGCAGAAGTATCGACTCTGGAAGATAAACCTTTACGTTTAGATTTAAAGAAAGTTGAGTTGAAAGATATTGCAAACACAAGTCTAATACAAGTAGATCAGAGCGGTATCGAAAGCGATAGTAGTTATTTAACTTCTCTTCCAAGCGATTTTAACAACTATTACTTAAAAGTAACCTCCAGAGAAAACAAAGTGACTCGTTTAGCAATTGATAAGATTGAAGAGGTCATTGAGGAAGGTAAGCAGCTTTACAAGATAACGGCAAAAGCACCTGATTTGGTTCAACGTGATAAAGACGGTAAGTTAAGAGAAACTTACACTTATTATCTTGAAAAACCGAGGGCTACCGAAGATAAGGTTTATTACAATTTCCATGATTTAGCAAAAGATATGCAAGCAAATCCTACCGGTGACTTTAAACTTGGTGCAGATTTGAATGCAGTTAACGTTAAGCCAGCAGGTAAAGCTTATGTTATGGC
The DNA here is from genome assembly GCA_963523725.1 of uncultured Streptococcus sp. Lineage (GTDB taxonomy): Bacteria > Bacillota > Bacilli > Lactobacillales > Streptococcaceae > Streptococcus. Next base: position 19,334 of record CAURES010000022.1, on the reverse strand, counting down.
TAAGTTTAGAGGTACTTTATCAAGTGTAGAGAATCATCAGTACACGATTCATAACTTAGAAAGACCTTTGTTTAATGAGGCTGAAGGTGCTACACTCAAAAACTTTAACTTAGGTAATGTAAATATAAACATGCCTTGGGCTGATAAAGTTGCACCTATTGGTAATATGTTTAAGAAGTCTACACTTGAGAATATCAAAGTAGTAGGTTCAGTAACAGGAAATAACGATGTAACCGGTGCTGTTAATAAGTTAGACGAAGCTAATATGCGCAATGTAGCTTTTATTGGCAAGATTAACAGTCTTGGAGATAAAGGCTGGTGGTCTGGTGGACTTGTCAGCGAAAGTTGGCGAAGTAACACGGATAGTGTTTATTTTGACGGTGATATTGTAGGTAACAATTCTAAGTTTGGTGGTTTAGTAGCTAAAGTCAATCACGGAAGTAATCAATTTGATGTTCGTCAACATGGTCGCTTAACTAATTCTTTTGTTAAAGGTACTATGAAACTTCAACAACACGGTGGTAGTGGTGGATTGATTCATGATAACTATAACTGGGGTGTTGTTGAAAATAATATCAGTATGATGAAAGTCATAAATGGGGAAATTATGTATGGTTCTCGTGAAGTGGATACAGGTGATTCTTACTTTGGATTTGAGAACTTCAAAAATAACTACTATGTGGACGGTGTTGCCTCAGGATTATCTTCATATAACAAATCAAAACAAATTAAAAGTATTTCTGAAGCAGAGGCCTTAGAGAAATTTGCTAAATTAGGTATCACAGCTCAGGATTATGTTATCTCTACCCCAATCGTAAACAAGTTAAATCGTATCGTTGATAGAGATTCTGAATATAAAGCGATTCAGGACTACCAAGAAACAAGAAACCTGGCTTATCGAAACTTGGAAAAACTGCAACCATTTTATAACAAAGAGTGGATTGTAAGCCAAGGGAATAAGTTAACAGATGATTCCAATCTTGTTAAGAAAACTGTTCTGTCTGTAACAGGTATGAAAGCAGGGCAATTTGTCACTGATTTATCGGATATTGATAAGATTATGGTTCACTATTCTGATGGTACAAAAGAAGAAATGAACGTGACAGCAGTTGCTGATTCTAAGGTGAAACAAGTTCGTGAGTATAGTATCGATGGTTTAGATGATGTGGTTTACACACCAAATATGGTTGTTAAAAATCGTGATAAATTGATTGCTGATGTTAAAGCTCAATTATCAAGTGTAGAATTGATTTCACAAGAAGTCCGTGCTTTGATGGATAAACGAGATACATCTAGAGATCCTAATGCTAATTCGGATGAACGTAAGAATGGTTATATTAAAGATCTATTCTTTGAAGAAAGCTTCGCTGAGGTTAGAGAGACGTTAGATAAGTTAGTGAAGTCCTTGTTAGAAAATGAAGATCATCAACTGAACAGTGATGAAGTGGCTGAGAAGGCGCTTCTCAAGAAAGTTGAAGATAATAAAGCTAAGATTATATTAGCCTTGACTTATCTAAATCGTTATTATGGTATAGACTATGATGGCTTGAACTTTAAGCATTTGATGATGTTTAAACCAGACTTTTATGGTAAAACACCAAGTATTTTAGATTTCTTGATTCGTATAGGCTCAGCAGAAAAGAATTTAAAGGGAGATAGAAGTTTAGAAGCTTATCGTGAAGTTATTGGTGGTACTATTGGAAAAGGTGAATTAAATGGCTTGTTAGGCTATAACATGCGTTTATTCACTAAGTACACCGACTTAAATGACTGGTTTATTCATGCTGCAAAGAACGTTTATGTTTCTGAGCCTGAGACGACTACAGAGGACTTCAAAGATAAACGCCATCGTATCTATGACGGTTTGAACAATGAGGTGCATAGTCGCATGATTTTACCGTTACTCAACTTGAAGAAAGCACATATTTTTGTCATTTCTACTTACAACACTTTGGCATTCAGTTCTTTTGAAAAATATGGGAAAAATACGGAAGAAGAGCGAAATGCTTTCAAAGAGGAGATAAACAAAGTAGCGAAAGCTCAACAAAGATATTTAGACTTTTGGTCTCGTTTAGCCTTACCAAAAGTTCGTAATCAACTCTTGAAGAGTCAAAATTCCGTACCAACGCCTGTTTGGGATAATCAAAATTATAGCGGTATTAAGGATGCTAGTCGCCGTGGTTATGGTTCAGATGGCAAGGTTGTAACTCCTATTCGTGAGCTATTTGGCCCAACTGATCGTTGGCATCAAGTTAACGGAGCGATGGGAGCGATGGCAAAAATTTATGAACGTCCATGGAAAGATGATCAGGTTTACTTCATGGTAACTGACATGATTAGTCAGTTTGGTATTTCAGCCTTTACACATGAAACTACTCACGTTAATGATCGTATGGCTTACTATGGTGGTCATTGGCATCGTCAAGGTACGGATTTAGAAGCCTTTGCTCAAGGTATGTTGCAAACTCCTGATAAGTCAACAACAAATGGTGAGTATGGTGCATTGGGTATTAATATGGCCTACCATCGTCCAAATGATGGAAATCAATGGTATAATCCCGACCCTGACAAACTTCAAACACATGACCAAATCGACCACTACATGAAGAACTACAATGAAGCTATGATGATGCTTGATTATGCTGAAGCTGAAGCTGTTCTTCCTAAGGTTAAAGGCGACAATAGTAAATGGTTTAAGAAAATTGACCGTGAAATACGTCGACCAATGGATAGAAATAAACTAAGTGGTCCTCACCAATGGGACAAAGTGCGTGACTTGACAGACGCTGAGAAAATGACCAAGCTTGAAACCATTGATGATTTGGTAAATAACAACTTTATGACCATTCACGGAAATCCAGGCAATAAGGTCTTCCACCCAGAAGATTTTGGTACGGCTTATGTCAATGTCAATATGATGGCGGGTATTTACGGTGGGAATACGAGTCCAGGTGCCCCCGGTTCTCTATCCTTCAAACACAATGCTTTCCGTATGTGGGGTTACTATGGATACGAACATGGATTCATTGATTATGTTTCAAGCAAACATCAAGGCGCCGCTAATAAAGAAAATAAAGGTCTCTTAGGTGATGATTTCATTATCAAAAAAGTTTCAAACAACCAATTCTCAAACCTTGAAGATTGGAAGAAATATTGGTATCATGATGTGAAATCCAGAGCTGAAAAAGGATTCACAGAAATTACAATTGATGGACAAACCATTCACAACTATAATGAACTGAAAGACTTATTCGACAAAGCTGTCACAGAAGACCTCAAGAAAGCTGGAAACTACTCAAATACTGAGAATTTGAAATCCAAGGTATTCAAAGCCCTTCTTAAAAACACAGACGGTTTCTTTAATAAACTGTTTAAAGAAGACATTTAAATGTTTAAAATATAAAGAGGACAGTTTTTTGCTTCCTCTGAAAAGTCATCATTTGATGGCCTATTAAAAAGGTATTGCCAAGTTGCAATACCTTTTTTTAAGGCTCTTTTATCTTGTTCTTGTTTCAATTGACGATACCACATTATGTACTGTTTTGCTTCATTTTACTATAAAAGGACTTAGTCCTGTGAAGTACAGAACTAAATCCTTTCAATAATTATTTGTGCAACTTTTTGGGGTTAGTAAAGAGAAACTCGTTTTTGTTCATTCTCTTCCTGTGTCAAGTCTCTTAATCTTTATTTTCGTATGGTAAGATCAAGTTCAAGATGATTCCTGTCATGGCTGATAGGGCAGTACCTGAAAGGGTAACTGGACCGAGTTTAAGGATAGCTCCTCCAAGTCCAAGTACCAACATAGCACTTGCGATGATTAGGTTACGCATTTGACTGAAATCAACACGTTCTTTGATCAAGACTTTCAAACCGTTGCTGGCGATAACTCCATAGAGAAGGATTGACATACCACCAAGTACAGCATTTGGAATGGTTGAAATCAAGGCAGTGAATTTACCAAGGAAGCTAAGGGCAATCGCGATAAAGGCAGCGTTACGGATAACTGAGACAGAAGCGATACGAGTCATACCGATAACCCCTGTATTTTCTCCGTAAGTTGTATTGGCTGGTCCACCAAGGAAGGCAGAAACTGAAGTTGCGATACCGTCACCAAGAAGAGTACGGTGAAGACCTGGTTCTTTCAAGAATTGACGGCCACAGATTTGACCCAAAACAGTATGGTCTCCGATATGTTCAGAAATTGTTACGATAGCGATTGGCAAGATAGCGATGGTTTCTGGACCGAAGTAGAGATTGTATTCTTTAAAGGCACCACCTGTGCTAAATGGCAAGTAGAAACCAGGAATTTCAAACCAGTTAGCTTTAAGAACTGGTGTAAAGTCAACCAAGCCAAGAGTTAGTGCGAAGAGGTAACCACCGATAATGGCAAATAGGAATGGAATGATTCGTAGGAAGCCTTTTCCCTTTGTATTGATAAAGGCAGCAATCAAGAAAGTAACAACTGCTACAAGAGCATTTTTCCAATTTCCGTCAGCTACAAGACCAGCGTTAGTAACTGCTGAACCTGCAAGTCCAAGACCGATAACGATGATCATAGGTCCGATGATGATTGGTGGCAAGAGTTTATCAATCCATTTTGTACCTGCAAAACGAACACCAGCAGCCACAAGGACATAGACCAAACCAGTCAAGATAACCCCTGTTTGGGCAGCAGATACATCACCACCCATTTCTTTCATAGCAAGCGACATTGCTGTGATAAAGGCAAATGAAGAACCTAGATAAACTGGAACTTTAAAACCAGTTGAAATCATGTAGATGAGTGTCCCGACACCTGAAGCAAAAAGGGCAACAGATACAGGCATTCCCAAAATCAAGGGTACCAAGATGGTCGCACCAAACATGGCGAAAACGTGTTGGAAGCTAAGGAGAATTCCTTTTCCAGCTGAAGGACGTTGGTCAACGTCTAGTAACAAATCAACAGTTGATTCTTGTTTCATATAAACCTCACTTTTGGGCATCAAAAAAGAGCCCATTATTTTACAGCAATAGGCCCTCAGAGTAAGACTTCTTTAAAATCTAGACTTTAAAGAGTTTCAAATATTTCTGCGTCTTCGTCACCTCACGGGATGACATTAAAAACCTTTGCTTGTGATAGTATAGCAAAAATTACAAACTTTGTAAATATTTTTTTACTAAAAAGATTAAAGCGGGCGTTTATTGGGCATGCCAGCCTTACGTGGATATTTATTTGGCGTTTCTTTTTTCTTTTCCACCACTGTGATGTAGCGCGGATCTCCATTTGGTAGGACGTAGCTGAGATTGTCTTCTACTTTACTAAAAAGGAGGTTGAGGGCATTCTTAGCTTCTAATAACTCCTCAGGCGCATTGCTTGCCTTGAGTGCCAATAGTTTTCCGCCAACTTTAAGGTAGGGAATAGTTAATTCAGATAGGACTTGCATACGGGCAACCGCACGAGCCGTTACAAAATCATATTGAGCACGGAAGTTCTTGTCTTGGGCCAAGTCTTCTGCACGTCCATGGTAGAAATGAACATCGTCTAAATCTAGTTCTTGAGCCAAAAGTTGGAGGAAGTTGATGCGCTTATTGAGTGAATCAATGATGGTCACATCTAACTGAGGATAGAGGATTTTCATTGGTAGACTAGGAAAACCTGCCCCAGCTCCAATATCAAGAAGTTTGATATTTTCATTAGGAATCAAACCTTGAAGAATGGGTGCAATCGAATCGTAAAAATGTTTGAGATAAACTTCTTCCTTGTCCGTAATGGCTGTTAAATTAATCTTTTCATTCCACTCGACCAAGAGTTCAAAATAACGTTCAAATTGTTCTTTCTGCTGGTCCGAAAGTGGAAGATTTTGCTCGGCAAGCAAGTTGTAAAATGTTTCTGGTTTCATAGTTATTTCCTTCTTTAGTATCATCTTATTTTACCACAATCATTAAAAATTTGATATACTGGTACTAATCTAAAAGTAGAAAGGACTTATATCATGACTTGGATTATTCTTGGAGTTTTGGCTCTTGTTGTTATTTTTGTGATTGTTAGCTATAACGGTTTGGTTAAGAATCGTATGCAAACAAAGGAGGCTTGGAGCCAGATTGATGTTCAGTTGAAACGTCGAAATGACCTCTTGCCAAACTTGATTGAGACTGTAAAAGGTTATGCTAAATATGAAGGTTCTACCCTTGAAAAGGTGGCAGAACTGCGTAACCAAGTGGCAGCAGCGACTTCACCAGCAGAAGCTATGAAAGCTAGTGATGCCCTCACTCGTCAGGTTTCAGGTATTTTTGCAGTTGCAGAAAGCTATCCAGATTTGAAAGCTAGTGCCAACTTTGTTAAATTGCAAGAGGAGTTGACAAACACAGAAAATAAAATTTCTTACTCTCGTCAACTCTACAACAGTGTTGTCAGCAACTACAATGTAAAATTAGAAACTTTCCCAAGCAATATTATCGCTGGAATGTTTGGATTTAAAGCAGCAGATTTCCTTCAAACACCAGAAGAGGAAAAGGCAGTTCCTAAAGTTGATTTTAGCGGTTTAGGTGACTAAGATGTTGTTTGATCAAATTGCAAGCAATAAACGAAAAACCTGGATTTTGTTGCTGGTATTTTTCCTACTCTTAGCTTTGGTTGGCTATGCGGTTGGTTACCTCTTTATGCGATCTGGGCTTGGTGGTTTGGTTATCGCACTGATTATCGGCTTTATCTATGCTTTGTCCATGATTTTTCAATCAACAGAGATTGTCATGTCCATGAACGGGGCGCGTGAGGTTGATGAACAAACGGCACCAGACCTCTACCATGTAGTGGAAGATATGGCTATGGTGGCTCAGATTCCTATGCCCCGTGTTTTCATCATTGATGATCCAGCCTTAAATGCCTTTGCGACAGGTTCTAACCCTCAAAATGCGGCGGTTGCTGCGACTTCAGGTCTCCTAGCTATCATGAATCGTGAGGAGCTAGAAGCTGTTATGGGACATGAAGTCAGTCATATTCGTAATTACGATATCCGTATTTCGACTATTGCTGTTGCCCTTGCCAGTGCTATCACCATGCTTTCTAGTATGGCAGGTCGTATGATGTGGTGGGGTGGCGCAGGTCGCAGACGAAGTGATGATGATCGGGATGGAAATGGCTTAGAAATCATTATGCTAGTGGTTTCCCTACTTGCAATTGTGCTGGCACCTCTCGCTGCAACCTTGGTGCAACTAGCTATTTCTCGCCAGAGGGAATTCCTAGCTGATGCTTCCAGTGTCGAGTTGACGCGCAATCCGCAAGGGATGATCAATGCTCTACGTAAGTTGGATAATAGCGAGCCGATGCATCACCATGTCGATGATGCTAGTAGCGCACTTTATATCAATGATCCCAAGAAAGGGGGAGGGTTCCAAAAACTATTTTATACCCACCCACCTATCTCAGAACGGATTGAGCGTTTGAAACATATGTAAAAATTTGCCTATACAATCCTAAAAAATGAGCATTCTCGTAGTTGGAGATGCTCATTTTCTTATATAAGGAACTCAGAAATCAATTTGTTATGATACAACTTATATTCTTCGAAAATCTCTTCAAACCGCATCAGATTCGCCTTGCCGTACTTAAGTCCAGCCTGCGGCTAGCTTCCTAGTTTGCTCTTTGATTTTCATTGAGTATTAGAATTTCTTTAGGAAACTTCGTTCAGAACACATGATATATCGAAGAAGAATTTAGCATCTATGTCAAATGGAGGAGGGCAACTGATCTCGTTTTTCGCAAATTAGAGAATATTTTTGGCGTGCTAAGAGTGTGTGTTAGAGACAAGTAGGCCAGCGTAGTAGAGCTAGGATTCATCTTAATGAGCATGGGGGTTACAAAATTGTCCAAGAATTCAATCTACAAATCAGTTATTTAAAAATCACTGTGTTCTTTTAGCTAGAAGTTAGTTTTTGTCCAGCCTCTTTTATAGGCGATTTCGGAAAACTTCATACATGAGAATAGCCGCAGCAACACTGGCATTGAGACTTTGAACATGTCCATTCATCGGAATGGTAATCATCTCATCAACCTGTTTTTTGATGTTGCTAGAGATGCCTTTTCCTTCATTTCCGATGATGAGGGCAATTTTCCCTTTTGTATTCCACTTGTGGCAAGGAGTACCATTCATATCTGTTCCAAAGGTCCAGAAGCCTTCATCCTTGAGTTTGTCCAGAGTTTGGCTTAGATTGGTCACTCGAGCAATTGGAACGTGCTCAATAGCACCTGTGGCTGTTTTGGCAACGACAGGTGTTACTCCGACAGCACGGTGCTTGGGAATGATGACTCCGGAAACATTGGTCGCATCGGCTGTTCGCAAGATAGAACCCAGATTATGGGGATCGGTTAAACCATCTAGAATCAATAGAAGTGGATTTTCTTCTTGACGCGTTTTGGCAAGGATGTTATCCAGCTCGCTATAGGCAAATTCAGACACTCGTAGAACAAAACCTTGGTGGACAGCACCTTCAGTCATCTCAGAGAGGGATTTTTTTGAAGTCCAAGAAATGGACACCTTCTTTTCTGTAGCCAGTTCCTTGACTCTCTCAACGTTCTTACCTCGGAGATCTTCTTGGAGGTAGAGTTTGTTTCCAGTATTTGCAAGGAGGGCTTCGGTAACGGCGTGGACGCCATAGACAATATCATTTGTTTTCATGCCTCTATTATAACACAAAACCCCGTCTTGCAACGGGATTTTCTTTATTCTAGAATTAGTAAACCATCTTTAACTGCAAATGGGTCTTTTTCATTGATACGATCGTAAAACATGATTCCGTTAATGTGGTCAATTTCATGCTGAACAACGATGGAGTTGTAGCCTTTGAGTTTGATACGGTGTTTTTCTCCATCCTTGTCAAAGTAGTCAACAGTAACGCGAGCATGACGCACCACATAGCCAGGCACGTTGCGGTCAACAGACAGACAACCTTCTCCTTCGCCAAGAGCAGCGTCTTGAACAGAGTGAGAGACGATTTTTGGATTGTACATAATGGCTTGCAAATCGTAGGCTTCCTCTGGAGTTTCGCCTTCTTCAACAATATTTGGCACCAAAACAGCGATAATGCGTTTTGAGATATCTAATTGAGGAGCAGCAAGTCCAACCCCACCGCGGAGCCCCATCTTTTCAGCCATGACAGGATCTTGGGAATGTTTGAGGAATTGCATCATCTTTTCGCCAAGAATGATTTCTTGATCAGATAGGGGGAAAGTAACTTCCTCAGCAACCGCGCGTAGAGTAGGATTCCCTTCGCGGATAATATCGTTCATATCAATTAAGTGAGCAGCTTTTGTAATACGTTCTATAGCAGACATTTTCTCTCCTTTCATTACCTCTACATGATATCACAAAATGACAAGGATTGAAAGCATTACGGCATCGAGCTTTTATAGAAAATGCCTTTTAGGTTCGATTCAATTGTGAAAGAAATACTTATCTGTGTTATAATAAAAAGAAAAGGCTTGCATTAGAAAGTAGGGAGAATGAAGATGCAAAGAAGACAAGATAGACATAAACGTGGACCAGTTTTTCGCTTTGTGAAAGGTTTGGTCAACTTTTTTAGACGTTATCGTAAGTGGAGTAACAAGGGATTTGTGGCGGTACTCTTGCTAGCAGTTGCTTTATCAATGGGCTTGGTTTTGTTGTTTGAAAGCTTCCAAGGCATGCCTATGACCAGTCAAAAACGAGATACTATTTCTCAAGAAGGAACTAAGAAAAAGTCTCAGGAGCAGGAAGAGGAAAAAACTGCTAGAATTATGGCTCATGGTGATTTGCTTTATCATGATATTCTTTACTTTTCAGCAAAAAAGGATGATGGAACGTATGATTTTCATGAGAATTTTGAGTATGTTACTCCTTGGCTTAAGCAAGCAGACTTAGCTATTGGTGACTTTGAAGGAACCATTAATAAGGATCATTATTTAGCAGGTTATCCTCTCTTTAATGCTCCTGCTGAAGTTATGGATGCCATTAAGGATGCAGGTTATCATGTTCTAGATTTAGCTCATAATCACATTTTGGATTCGCAAATTGAGGGAGTTATTTCAACGGCCGATATTATTGAGAAAGCTGGAATCACTCCAATCGGAGTTTATACGCATGAGCCACGTGATCAGGCTCCGCTGGTCATTAAGGAAGTGAATGGTATCAAGGTTGCACTTTTGGCTTATTCTTATGGATTTAATGGAATTGAGCAAAATATTTCTCAAGAGGATTATAATCACTATCTTTCAGATTTAGATGAGAATAAAATGAAGTCTGAAATTGAACGGGCGGAAAAGGAAGCAGATATCACCATTATCATGCCACAAATGGGTGTTGAGTATCGCATAGAACCGACTGAAGAGCAAAAGGCTCTTTATCACAAGATGATTGATTGGGGAGCAGATATTATCTTTGGAGGGCATCCACACGTAGTTGAACCGTCTGAAATTGTTGAAAAAGATGGGGACAAGAAACTCATCATCTATTCAATGGGGAACTTCATTTCCAATCAACGAATTGAGACCATGCAAGGGGTAGAAAATGCTAAGTGGACTGAACGTGGCGTTCTCATGGACGTGACCATTAAGAAGAAGGATGGAAAAACAACTATCGGAACAGCTAAAGCTCATCCTACTTGGGTCAATCGAACACCAAAGGGAACTTTTTCACCAGAAGGATATCCCCTATATCATTATCAAACCTATATCTTGGAAGATTTCATAGAGGGTGGCAGTCATCGTGATCAATTAGATGAAGCGACTAAGGAACGAATTGATACAGCCTATAAAGAAATGAACGAACATGTGGGATTGAAGTGGGATTAGCTTGAATCCAGAGGGAAGTAAATGACGATTAAAGTAATTGCGACAGATATGGATGGGACCTTGCTGGATGCTAGAGGCCAGCTTGATCTCCCACGTTTGGAAAAGATTTTAGATCAGTTGGATCAAAGGGGTATTCGTTTTGTCATCGCGACGGGCAATGAAATTCACCGCATGAGGCAACTACTGGAGCACTTGGTGGATCGAGTGGTTCTGGTTGTTGCCAATGGTGCTCGTATTTTTGAAAACAATGAACTGATTCAGGCTCAGACTTGGGATGATGCCATTGTCGATAAGGCTTTGGCTCATTTCAAGGGTCGAGCGTGTCAGGATCAGTTTGTTGTGACGGCTATGAAGGGTGGTTTCGTCAAAGAAGGTACGATTTTTACAGACCTTGAAAGTTTTATGACTCCAGAAATGATTGAAAAATTCTACCAACGGATGCAATTTGTGGACGAATTAACCTCTGACCTCTTTGGTGGTGTGCTCAAGATGAGTATGGTTGTTGGTGAGGAACGTTTGAGTTCGGTCTTGGAAGAAATCAATGACCTCTTTGATGGCCGTGTTCGGGCTGTATCGAGTGGCTATGGTTGCATTGATATCCTTCAAGCTGGGATTCATAAAGCATGGGGCTTGGAAGAATTACTCAAGCGTTGGGACTTGAACCCCCAACAAATCATGGCTTTTGGTGACAGTGAAAATGATGTTGAAATGCTTGAAATGGCTGGAATTGCCTATGCGATGGAAAATGCTGATGACAAGGCCAAAGCTGTGGCGACTGCTCTAGCGCCAGCCAATAGCCAAGGAGGAGTTTATCAAGTCTTGGAAAACTGGTTAGAAAAAGGAGAATGAAGTGGCAGTACAGTTATTAGAAAATTGGTTACTAAAGGAACAAGAAAAAATCCAAACCAAGTATCGTCACTTAAATCAGGTTTCTGTTGTAGAGCCAGACATTCTTTTTATTGGGGATTCCATTGTCGAATATTATCCTCTGCAGGAACTATTTGGGACTTCGAAGACGATTGTCAATCGAGGCATTCGAGGGTATCAGACAGGGCTGTTATTAGAAAATCTAGATGCGCATCTGTACGGTGGAGCAGTAGATAAAATTGTCCTTTTGATTGGGACAAATGATATCGGAAAAGATGTGCCTGTGAATGAGGCTCTCAATAACCTCGAAGCTATCATACAATCCATTGCTCGCGATTATCCATTGACTGAGATTAAATTGCTTTCTATTTTGCCAGTCAATGAGGGAGAGGAGTACAAGCAGACAGTCTATATCCGCACAAATGAAAAAATTCAGAAATGGAATCAAGCCTATCAAGAGCTTGCTTCTGCCTATATGCAGGTGGAATTTGTACCAGTTTTTGATAGTTTGACAGACCAAGCAGGCCAACTCAAAAAAGACTACACAACTGATGGGCTGCACCTCAGTGTTGCTGGTTATCAGGTTTTGTCAAAAGCCTTGAAAGACTATCTTTTTTAGTTAGTTGATTTCCCTTTTGCATTTTTTAGTTAGATAAGGTATAATGGTTTTATTGTCTTTTGGGGTCGTTACGGATTCGACAGGCATTATGAGGCATATTTTGCGACTCGTGTGGCGACGTAAACGCTCAGTTAAATATAACTGCAAAAAATAACACTTCTTACGCTCTAGCTGCCTAAAAACCAGCAGGCGTGACCCGATTTGGATTGCTCGTGTTCAATGACAGGTCTTATTATTAGCGAGATACGATCAAGTCTTGTCTAGCGGCTTGATAAGAGATTGATAGACTCGCAGTTTCTAGGCTTGAGTTATGTGTCGAGGGACTGTTAAACTAATACATAACCTATGGTTGTAGACAAATATGTTGGCAGGTGTTTGGACGTGGGTTCGACTCCCACCGGCTCCATTATTCCTTTGCATTCTTTTGCATTCCTTGGTAAAACGTTGTTAAATCAACGTTTTTTATTTTTGTCTTTGGTATTCCTTGGTATTCTTTTGCGAAAAAGGGAGTCACAAACAGACCTTAAAGCAGACCCTGTTTTTAAAAAAGGGATACAAAAAAGGATACAACATTTTTGTAGTATCCTAAAAATCTATGTACTTCACAAAGCGTTCTTTGACTCCATTATGCGTTTTTGTGATTTTAAAACTTGTTAGCTGATTTTTTACAATCCTGCAAATTCTTTGATTTCTTGTGCTGACATTGAAGAGTCGCAACGGACATTGATTTGGCCATCTGCAATGTGAACAAATCCTGGTACTGTTGGGATTCCGTAGCGTGAGCGGAATGCTTGCAACTCATTGAGTTGGCTTGGTTCTTCACTATTGATGAAGTAGATGTGAGCTTTAGTTTCAGCTACGACACCTGCCAATGTACCAGCAAATTTACGGCAGTAAGGGCAAGTTTTGCGACCGATAAAGAAGGTTGCAGTTTCTTTTTTATCAAGAGCTTCTTGCGCACGCGCAACTGTAGTGACTTCAAGGTCTTTGATATTATCTAAAAATTGTTCCATGAGATTACCTCGCTTTCATTGATATGTCTAGTATGCCATAAAGTTTCTAAAATTGCTTAGATTTGATACGAAAAAAAGATGAGATTGTTTGGTCTCATCTTTTATAGGATTTTATTTTACAAAAGCATTGATTTCTGCTTCGATATTAGCAATCTTAGCTTGTGATTCTTCGTTGGTTTCACCTACAACTGCAATGTAGAATTTGATTTTTGGTTCTGTACCTGAAGGGCGAACAGCAATCCATGAACCGTCAGCAAGTGTGTATTTCAACACATCACTTGGAGGAGTTGTTAAGTTTGTAACAGTTCCGTCAGCAGCAGTAGCAGTTTGCGCCTTGAAGTCTTCTACGACAGTGATAGCTGTTGCGTTCCATTCTTTTGGAGCATTGTTACGGAATTTAGCCATAATCGCTTTGATTTGTTCAGCACCATCAACACCAGAAAGAGTAACAGAGATAGTCTTTTCAGCGTAGTAGCCATACTCTTTGTAGATTTCTTCGATACCGTCAGCAAGTGTCAAACCACGTGAACGGTAGTAAGCAGCAAGCTCAGCAACGACAAGAACGGCTTGGATAGCATCTTTATCACGTACGAATGGTTTAATCAAGTAACCGAAGCTTTCTTCAAATCCCATCATGTAAGTGTGATTGTGTTTTTCTTCGAATTCTTGGATTTTCTCAGCGATAAATTTGAAACCTGTCAAAACGTTGAACATAGTTGCGCCGTAGCTTTCAGCAATCTTCGTTACCAAGTCAGTTGATACGATAGATTTGCAGAGGGCTGCATTTTCAGGAAGAGTTCCAGCGTTTTTGTGGGCTTCCAAGATGTATTTAGCCATGATAGCACCGATTTGGTTACCTGAAAGGTTGAGGTAGCTACCATCTTTTTGAAGAACTTCAACACCAACACGGTCAGCGTCAGGGTCAGTTGCGACAAGAACATCTGCACCAACTTGACGACCAAGTTCTTCAGCAAGTGCAAAGGCTGCTTGGCTTTCTGGGTTTGGAGATTTTACAGTTGAGAAGTCTGGGTCAGCAGTTGCTTGAGCTTCTACGACTTGAACAGAGTCAAATCCTGCTTGGGCAAGAGCACGACGAGCCAACATTTCACCAGTACCATGAAGTGGTGTGTAGACAATCTTCATGTCTTTACCGAATTCTTCAATCAAGGCTGGGTTGATGTTAACGTCCTTAACTTCTTTGAGGTATTCAACATCAACAGCTTCACCGATAACTTCAATCAAGCCAGAAGCTTTTTCAGCTTCCACATCAGCAACTTCAACTGCAAATGGGTTTTCGATTGCACGGATATAAGTAGTCAAAGCGTCCGCGTCGTGTGGAGGCATTTGTCCACCGTCTTCACCGTAAACCTTGTAACCGTTAAATGGTGCAGGGTTGTGGCTGGCTGTGAACATGATACCTGCGAAACAGTTGAGGTGACGAACTGCAAATGATAGTTCTGGAGTTGGACGAAGGCTTTCAAATACGTAAGATTTGATGCCGTGTTTAGCAAGAACTGCCGCAGATTCAAAGGCAAACTCAGGTGAGAAGTGACGGCTATCGTAGGCAATTGCTACACCACGTTCTTTTTCGTTTCCACCTTTTGACTCAATCAAACGAGCCAAACCTTCAGTAGCTTGGCGAACAACGTAGATGTTGATGCGGTTTGTACCAGCACCAATCAAGCCACGCATCCCTGCAGTACCAAATTCAAGATTTGTATAGAAGGCATCTTCCTTTGTTTTTTCGTCCATATTTTCCAAATCTTGACGAAGGTAGTCAGGAAGCTCCGCAAAATCAACCCATTTCTGGTAATTTTCTTGGTAAGACATTAAAATTCTCCTTTTTGTAAATTGTTTTAACCGTTCACATTATAGCACTTTTTAGCGTTTTAGTAAAACGGTAGCATAATTTTCAGAAAAGTAGTGACATATGCCTGTTTATCAAGTCTTGAATGCCTTAGGGAAACATGCTATACTACTTGTA
This sequence comes from uncultured Streptococcus sp., assembly GCA_963523725.1. Taxonomy (GTDB): domain Bacteria; phylum Bacillota; class Bacilli; order Lactobacillales; family Streptococcaceae; genus Streptococcus. The sequence continues at coordinate 4,047 of CAURES010000022.1, read as the reverse complement.
TGATTATTTTACAAGCTAATAAAATTGAACGTTCATTTGCAGGAGAGGTTCTTTTTGATAATATCAACCTGCAGGTTGATGAACGTGATAGGATTGCCCTTGTTGGGAAAAATGGAGCAGGTAAGTCTACTCTTTTGAAGATTTTGGTTGGAGAAGAGGAGCCAACTAGCGGAGAAATCAATAAGAAAAAAGATATTTCTCTGTCTTACCTAGCCCAAGATAGCCGTTTTGAGTCTGAAAATACCATCTACGATGAGATGCTTCATGTATTTGATGACTTACGTCGGATGGAGAAACAACTTCGTCAGATGGAGCTGGAGATGGGTGAAAAGTCTGGTGAAGATTTAGAGAAACTGATGTCAGATTACGATCGCTTATCAGAGAATTTTCGCCAAGCAGGTGGCTTTACCTATGAAGCCGATATTCGAGCGATTTTAAATGGATTCAAGTTTGATGAATCTATGTGGCAGATGAAAATTGCTGAGCTTTCGGGTGGTCAAAATACTCGCTTAGCTCTGGCCAAAATGCTTCTTGAAAAGCCCAATCTCTTGGTCTTGGACGAGCCAACCAACCACTTGGATATCGAAACCATCGCCTGGCTAGAGAATTACTTGGTAAATTATAGCGGTGCTCTCATTATTGTCAGCCACGACCGTTATTTCTTGGACAAGGTTGCAACGATTACGCTGGATTTGACCAAGCATTCTTTGGATCGCTATGTTGGCAACTACTCTCGTTTTGTCGAGCTGAGGGAGCAAAAGATAGCTACTGAGGCAAAAAACTATGAAAAGCAACAGAAGGAAATTGCAGCTCTGGAAGACTTTGTCAATCGCAATCTAGTCCGAGCTTCGACGACCAAACGTGCCCAATCTCGTCGTAAACAACTGGAAAAAATGGAGCGTTTGGACAAGCCTGAAGCTGGTAAGAAATCAGCCAACATGACCTTCCAGTCTGAAAAAACGTCGGGCAATGTTGTTTTGACTGTTGAAAATGTGGCTATTGGCTATGATGGGGAAGTACTGTCAGAGCCTATCAACCTAGACCTTCGTAAGATGAATGCTGTTGCTATCGTTGGTCCCAATGGTATCGGCAAGTCAACTTTTATTAAATCAATCGTGGACCAGATTCCTTTTATCAAGGGTGAAAAGCGATTTGGCGCCAATGTGGAGGTTGGTTACTATGACCAAACCCAAAGTAAGTTGACAGCAAGTAATACGGTGCTGGATGAACTCTGGAATGATTTTAAACTGACACCAGAAGTTGAAATCCGTAACCGTCTAGGTGCCTTTCTTTTTTCAGGAGATGATGTTAAAAAATCAGTTGGTATGCTGTCTGGAGGAGAGAAAGCTCGTTTGCTTTTGGCTAAATTGTCTATGGAAAACAACAACTTCTTGATTCTGGACGAGCCGACCAACCATCTGGATATTGATAGCAAGGAAGTGTTGGAAAATGCCTTGATTGATTTTGATGGGACCTTGCTCTTTGTCAGCCACGACCGTTACTTTATCAATCGTGTGGCAACTCATGTTTTAGAATTATCTGAAAATGGTTCGATTCTCTATCTTGGAGATTACGACTATTATGTCGATAAAAAGGCTGAAATGGAAGTCAGTCAGATAGAGGAAGATTCAACCAGCAATCAAGCAAAAGAAGCAAGTCCAGTCAATGATTATCAGGCACAGAAAGAAAGTCAAAAAGAAGTTCGTAAGCTCATGCGACAAATTGAAAGTCTAGAAGCTGAAATCGAAGAGTTAGAAAGTCAAAGCCAAGTCATTTCTGAACAAATGTTGGAGACAAACGATGCCGAAAAACTGATGGAATTGCAGGCTGAACTGGACAAAATCAGCCACCGTCAGGAAGAAGCCATGCTTGAGTGGGAAGAATTGTCAGAGCAGGTGTAAAGATGGAACATCTTGGAAAAGTATTTCGTGAATTTCGGACAAGTGGAAATTATTCTTTAAAGGAGGCGGCAGGGGAATCCTGTTCAACCTCTCAGTTATCTCGCTTTGAGCTTGGGGAGTCTGACCTAGCAGTCTCACGTTTCTTTGAGCTTTTGGATAACATTCATGTCACAATCGAAAATTTCATGGATAAGGCAAGGAATTTTCATAATCATGAACATGTTGCCATGATGGGACAAATTGTGCCTCTTTACTATTCAAATGATATTGCAGGTTTTCAAAAGCTTCAAAGAGAACAACTTGAAAAGGCTAAGAGTTCGACGAATCCCCTTTATTTTGAGCTGAACTGGATTTTGCTACAAGGTCTGATTTGTCAAAGAGATTCTAGTTATGATATGAAGCAGGATGATTTGGATAAGGTAGCAGATTATCTCTTCAAAACAGAAGAATGGACCATGTATGAGTTGATTCTTTTCGGGAACCTCTATAGTTTCTACAATGTGGACTATGTCACTCGGATTGGTAGAGAAGTTATGGAGAGGGAAGAATTTTACCAAGAGATTGGTCGCCATAAGAGATTAGTGTTGATTTTGGCCCTCAATTGTTACCAGCATTGTTTAGAGCATTCTTCTTTTGATAATGCTAGCTATTTCAAGGCTTATACAGAGAAGATTATTGGCAAAAACATTAGTCTGTATGAACGAAATATTTTACATTACCTAAAAGGTTTTGCCTTGTACCAAAAAGGACAGTATACAGAAGGCTGTAGTCAGATGCAAGAGGCCATGCATATTTTTGATGTGTTAGGTCTTCCTGAACAAGTAGCCTACTATCAGGAACACTACGAAAAATTTATCAAAGATTAATTTTCCCAAATAAGGGAAAAAACAAAAAGCTCCTTTCGGTTTTGATACAATAGTTTCAAAATTTGAGAGGAGTTTTTATATGAATCGCTATGCAGTACAGTTGATTAGTCGTGGAGCTGTTAACAAGATAGGGAATATGCTCTATGATTATGGAAATAGTGTCTGGTTGGCTTCCATGGGGACTATCGGACAGACAGTTTTAGGAATGTATCAGATTTCTGAACTGGTCACATCTATTCTAGTCAATCCCTTTGGCGGAGTCATTTCAGACCGCTTTTCTCGTCGTAGGATTTTAATGGCGACGGATCTTGTTTGTGGGATTCTTTGTCTGGCTATTTCTTTCATAAGGAATGACAGCTGGATGATTGGAGCTTTGATTTTTGCTAACATTGTGCAGGCTATTGCTTTTGCCTTTTCTAGACCTGCAAATAAGGCCATTATCACAGAATTGGTAGAGAAGGATGAACTGGTCCTCTACAATTCTCGTTTGGAGTTGGTCTTGCAGGTTGTCAGCGTGAGTTCCCCTGTGCTATCTTTTCTGGTCTTACAATTTGCAAGTCTTCGCATTACCTTGATATTAGATGCCCTTAGTTTTTTTCTCGCTTTTGGCTTAGTAGCCTTGCTTCCAAAGAAAGAAGAGAAGACTTTGGGGGAGAAGAAACTTACATTCAAAGTTATTTTTTCTGATATCAAGGAGGGAGTTCACTATATTGTGAAGCAAAAGGAAATCTTCTTTTTGTTAGTCATGGCTTCAAGTGTCAATTTTTTCTTCGCAGCTTTTAATTACCTCCTTCCCTTTTCAAATCAGCTCTATGGAGTACAAGGTGCTTATGCTACTATTTTAACAATGGGTGCTATTGGGTCTATTGTTGGGGCGCTGCTAGCTAGTAAGATTAAAGCCAGTATGGAAATGCTTCTGTTTTTATTGGCTCTGACTGGACTTGGAGTGATGATAATGGGCTTCACTCTCCCATCCTATCTGACTTTTTCAGGGAATTTCATTTGTGAATTATTTATGACGATTTTCAATATTCACTTTTTTACTCAAGTACAAATCAAGGTTGAAGGTGAATATCTTGGTAGAGTTCTCAGTTCGATTTATACCTTAGCTATACTATTTATGCCTATTGCAACAGGTTTAATGACCTGGCTTCCAAGTGTTCATCTTTATTCTTTCTTGATTATTGGACTTGGAGTTGTCGCCTTATCCTTCTTAGCTCTGGGCTATGTTCGAACTCATTTTGAAAAAGAGACATAAGTCTGTTTGAGTTTTAAAAATA
>CAURES010000021.1:0-21369 GCA_963523725.1 uncultured Streptococcus sp. | reverse complement strand
TTGTTTCAGAAGCTAAGATGGCTATTGAGGATATTCACAGCCGTGGCAAGCTAGCCATTATTGCTGGTGGGACTGGACTTTATATCCAGAGCTTGCTAGAAGGTTATCACCTGGGTGGGGAGACTCCCCATGAGGAGATTTTGGACTATCGAGCTAGTTTGGAGCCATATTCAGATGAGGAATTAGCTCATCTTGTGGCGCAAGCGGGCCTTGAGATTCCTCAGTTTAATCGTCGTCGTGCGATGCGTGCCTTGGAAATTGCCCATTTTGGTCAGGATTTGGAAAATCAAGAGAGCTTGTATGAACCGCTGATTATCTGCTTGGATGATGAGCGCAGCCAATTATATGAGCGTATCAATAACCGAGTGGACCTGATGTTTGAAGCGGGACTTCTATACGAAGCCAAGTGGCTCTTTGACCATTATCCAGATGTGCAGGCTGCTAAAGGAATTGGCTACAAGGAACTCTTTCCTTATTTCCGTGGAGAGCAGACCTTGGAAGAAGCTAGTGAGAGTCTCAAACAGGCTACCCGTCGTTTTGCCAAGCGTCAGTTGACCTGGTTCCGTAATCGCATGCAGGTGACCTTTTATCAGATTGGAGAATCTGGTGTACAAGACCGCATTTTAAGCCAGATAGAGGAGTTTTTAGATGATTGATACGGAAAAAAAAGAGGAGCGAGTCCTGCTCATTGGTGTGGAATTGCAGGGGATGGACAATTTTGACCTCTCCATGGAAGAATTGGCCAGTCTAGCCAAGACAGCTGGGGCAGTCGTTGTAGATAGCTACAGACAAAAACGTGAAAAGTATGACTCAAAGACCTTCGTAGGCTCTGGTAAGTTGGAAGAAATTGCGCTTATGGTGGATGCAGAAGAAATTACCACTGTCATCGTCAACAACCGTCTGACTCCACGGCAAAATGTCAATTTAGAAGAAGTTCTGGATGTTAAGGTCATTGACCGTATGCAGTTGATTTTGGATATCTTTGCCATGCGGGCTCGAAGCCACGAAGGGAAACTCCAAGTCCACCTAGCCCAGCTCAAATATCTCTTGCCTCGCTTGGTTGGTCAGGGAATTATGCTCAGCCGTCAGGCTGGGGGAATTGGTTCCCGTGGACCTGGTGAAAGCCAGCTAGAGCTGAACCGTCGTAGTGTTCGCAATCAAATCACGGATATCGAGCGCCAGCTCAAGGTTGTTGAGAAAAATCGGGCGACTGTCAGAGAAAAACGTTTGGAGTCCAGCACCTTTAAGATTGGTTTGATTGGTTACACCAATGCTGGGAAGTCAACTATCATGAACACCTTAACCAGCAAGACCCAGTATGAGGCAGATGAGCTCTTTGCGACTCTGGATGCGACAACTAAGAGTATTCATCTGGGGGGCAATCTTCAGGTTACCTTGACCGACACCGTTGGGTTTATTCAAGATTTGCCGACAGAGTTGGTGTCTAGTTTCAAGTCGACCTTGGAAGAAAGCAAGCATGTAGACCTTTTGGTTCATGTTATCGATGCCAGCAATCCCTACCATGAGGAACATGAAAAAACGGTCCTGTCTATCATGAAAGACTTGGACATGGAGGATATTCCTCGCCTGACCCTTTATAATAAAGCAGATTTGGTGGAGGACTTTACGCCTACCCAAACGCCTTATGCATTGATCTCTGCCAAGTCTAAAGATAGTCGAGAACAGTTGCAAGCTTTGTTGCTAGATAAGATCAAGGAAATTTTTGAACCCTTTACTTTGCGCGTGCCTTTTTCTAAGTCTTACAAGATTCATGATTTAGAAAGTGTTGCGATTCTTGAAGAACGTAACTACCAAGATGACGGCGAAGTCATCAGAGGCTACATTTCTGAGAAAAATAAATGGAGATTAGAAGAATTTTATGACTGATATCAAATCATTAGCTCTCAAATATGGTGGCTATACAAGTCTAGACAAGGTATATTTGGACCATCTTCTAGCTGGTAGGTCTGAAGAGGAGCAACTAGCTCTCATCACCCCTCCACCCAGCGTAGTGAATGCCTACTTTGCCGAGCTCTACCAGAAAAAGAGCCCCCAAGCTGCGACCGATTATTTTGCGGAAGTCAGTAAAGAATTAAACCTCTACAATGCTGAGCCAAATTTCACGGAAGAAAGCAAGCCCTTTATCCGTCTTAATCTGTCGGGTAAATCCTTTGGATTTTGCTATGAGTGTGAGAATTTGGGGCGAATTTTTTCTGAGAATGAAGAGAAGATTTCAGATGACTTGCTTTTTGAGATTGCGCAAATTTTTCCTCATCAGCTAGTTTTTGAGGAGTCTGGGAAGATTTACATGAAGGCGATTGGAGAAGAGGAAGTTGTTAGCGTGGAAAATCTCACAGCTTTGACAGATTTGGAAACCTTGGCAGATGGAAGAAAGCGACTCAAAGGCTACAGCCAAGAGGATTTACTACAAGAAGCTAAAGCTTTTTCTGGCAAATTTTATTACCGCTCGGAAAATAGAACTGCTATGTTATATATTGATTAATTAGAAAGTATCGAATGGATATTCAATTTTTAGGAACGGGGGCTGGTCAGCCCTCTAAAGCCCGCAACGTTTCAAGTCTCGCCCTGAAACTCTTGGACGAGATTAACGAAGTCTGGCTCTTTGACTGTGGAGAAGGTACGCAAAATCGCATTCTTGAAACCACAATTCGACCACGTAAGGTCAGCAAAATCTTTATCACTCACTTGCACGGAGACCACATTTTTGGCTTGCCAGGATTCCTTTCTAGTCGTGCCTTTCAGGCCAATGAAGAGCAGACAGATTTGGAAATCTATGGACCGCAAGGGATTAAGTCATTTGTCTTAACCAGTCTTCGTGTGTCAGGTTCGCGCCTGCCTTACCGTATTCATTTTCATGAGTTTGACCAAGATTCTTTAGGAAAAATCCTTGAGACCGATAAATTCACGGTGTATGCAGAGGAGCTGGATCATACTATTTTCTGTGTTGGCTATCGTGTCATTCAAAAGGACTTGGAAGGAACGCTGGATGCTGAAAAACTCAAGGCGGCAGGTGTCCCATTTGGCCCACTTTTTGGGAAAATCAAAAACGGTCAGGACGTTGTTTTGGAAGACGGAACTGAAATCAAGGCAGCTGACTATATCTCAGCTCCACGTCCGGGTAAGATTATTACTATTCTGGGTGACACCCGCAAAACCAATGCTAGTGTGCGTCTGGCTGTCAATGCTGATGTCCTTGTCCATGAATCGACTTATGGCAAGGGCGATGAAATAATTGCTCGTAACCATGGCCACTCAACCAACATGCAGGCAGCGGAGGTCGCAGTAGAAGCAGGTGCCAAACGCCTCTTGCTCAACCATATCAGTGCCCGTTTTCTCTCAAAAGATATCAGCAAGCTCAAAAAAGACGCTGCTAGTGTTTTTGAAAATGTCCATGTGGTCAAAGACTTGGAAGAAGTGGAAATCTAAAAGATTGGGGAAGGATAAGTATGCCTACTATTCTCATTACCGGAGCTAGCGGTGGCCTAGCCCAAGAAATGGTCAAACTCCTGCCAAATGACCAACTCATCTTGCTTGGTAGAAATAAGGAAAAATTAGCCCAACTCTACGGAGACCATCCCCATGCAGAATTGATTGAAATCGATATTACCGATGATTCAGCCTTAGAAACTCTGGTAGCAGACCTCTATCTCCGCTATGGCAAGATTGATGTCTTGATAAACAACGCTGGTTACGGGATTTTTGAGGAATTTGACCAGATTTCCGACCAAGATATTCATCAGATGTTCGAGGTCAATACTTTTGCCCTAATGAATCTGTCTCGTCGCCTTGCGGCTCGAATGAAGGAAAGTCGAAAAGGCCATATCATCAATATCGTCAGTATGGCAGGTTTGATTGCTACTGGCAAGTCTAGTCTCTACTCAGCCACTAAGTTTGCGGCCATTGGTTTTTCAAATGCTCTGCGCCTCGAACTCATGTCCTATGGTGTTTATGTAACGACGGTCAATCCAGGACCAATTCGTACAGGATTTTTTGACCAGGCCGACCCAGATGGAACCTATCTCAAATCGGTTGACCGTTTCCTGCTAGAACCAGATGCAGTGGCTAAAAAGATTGTCAAGATTATAGGAAAAAATAAACGAGAACTCAATCTCCCTGTCTTGTTGAACTTGGCCCACAAATTTTATACCCTCTTTCCCAAGCTAGCTGATAAGTTGGCAGGGGAGACTTTTAATTATAAGTAAAAAGAACCAATGTGCAGGTTGTTGCTAGCCTACATATTGGTTCTTATCATTTCTCAACTATCAAACTGGACTTCTTCTAGTAGATAGTCGATAAAGCGTTCGCCCATCTTAGACAGGCTGGTTTTTTCATGCTGGATATAGACCAGTTCAATTGGATCATCAATATCAAGTGGGATAGAAACGATATTGTCTCCGTTGAGGTTGCTGTTCAAAATCCCTGTCGCAATGGTATAACCGTCCAGACCAATCAAGAGATTAAAGAGGGTAGCACGGTCGCTGACTACGATAGATTTCTTGTGGTGTTCTTGAGAAAGAATTTCTTCTGAAAAGTAGAAGGAGTTGTGCGTCCCTTGGTCATAACTGAGATAAGGGAAATTTTCCAAATCAGACAGTTTCACCTTGTCTTTTTTTGCCAGAGGGTTGGTCTTGCTGACAAAGATATGCGGTTGCGCTGTGAAGAGATGGTGAGCCAGCAGGTGATTGTCATCCAGCATTTTGGTTAAAACATCACGGTTGTAGCTGTTTAAAAATAGGACACCGACCTCACTACGGAAGTTCTTGACGTCGTCGATAATTTCCCAAGTACGAGTTTCACGAAGGAAGAGCTCGTATTTCTCCATATCGCTTTTCTTGAGCAAAGAGACAAAGGCATTGACCACAAAGGCATAGTGTTGAGACGAAACGCTAAAGAGTTCGCGGTGGGCAACAGGATTTTTATAGCGTTCCTCCAGAAGCTGGGTTTGCTCGACAACCTGACGGGCATAAGAGAGAAACTCCATCCCATCACGGGTCAAGGTGATTCCCTTGGGATTGCGGATAAAGATCTCAATCCCCATTTCATTTTCCAAATCTCTCACAGCGTTGGAAAGACTCGGTTGAGTGATAAAGAGTTGCTTAGCTGCCTCATTCATGGAGCCAGTTTCGACGATTTTGATAATATAGTGTAATTGTTGAATTCTCATGTTTTTATTGTACCACACTTGCGTCAGAATCGCCAAAGAAGATAGGAAAATCAGGAGCATTGTGTGAGTCTCTTCTTGAAAAAAACACAAAAATTTGCTAGAATGAGTTTTATGAAAACATTCTATGATGTGCAGCAATTCCTCAAACGATTTGGTATTATTGTTTACATGGGAAAACGCTTATATGATATTGAACTGATGAAGTTGGAACTCTCACGGATTTACGATGCAGGGTTGATGGACAAATTAGACTATCTAGAAGCAGAAGCGGTTCTTCGCAGAGAGCACAAGGTAGAATTGGATTATATTGAGAAAAATGGAGAAAAGAACTAATGGTTACTTGGATTTTGTGGGCACTTATACTAGCAATGTTGGCGTGGATGGGTTTTAACTATCTTCGTATTCGCCGTGCGGCTAAAATTGTAGACAATGAGGAGTTTGAAGCCTTGATTCGTACGGGTCAATTGATTGATTTGCGCGACCCAGCAGAATTCCACAGAAAACATATCCTTGGTGCCCGCAATATTCCTTCAAGTCAGTTGAAAACTAGTCTTGCAGCCTTTCGTAAAGATAAACCTGTCCTTCTTTACGAAAACCAACGTGCGCAACGTGTCACAAATGCAGCCCTTTACTTGAAAAAACAAGGTTTTTCTGAGATTTATATCCTTTCTTATGGCTTGGATTCTTGGAAAGGGAAAGTCAAAGTTGAGAAATAAGAAAACGAGCTTGGATGTTTCCGAGCTCATTTTTTAACCACTTTTTCTGAGAAAGTCACGAATGCTTGCTAATTCTTGGGAGTTTAAGGGGCGATAGTCTCCCTCTTGAAGATTATCATCCAAACTCCAAGGGCCAAAATGGGTACGTTTGAGGGAGGTTACCTTGACACCAACTGAGAGGAACATTTTTTTTACCTGATGAAATTTTCCCTCTGAAATGGTAATAGAGGCTTGACTGTGGGAAGGACTTGCAGATAGAATTTCTAGGCTTGCAGGTTTACAGATAGTACCATCTAAAAAGACAATTCCTTTTTGAAAGGCTTGGATATGGTCAGGTGTTAGAAGTCCATTAACCTCAACTTGATAAGTCTTATCGACATGATATTGGGGATGGAGGAGTTGGAAGCCCAAGGGACCGTTATCGGTCAAGAGAAGGAGTCCTGTCGTATCTCGGTCCAGTCGACCGACGGCATAGAGCTTGTCAGACTGGATATCAGGTGCAAGAAGGTCTATGACAGTTGGAAGTTTCTTGTCTTTGTTGGCTGTAACGACACCAGCAGGCTTATGAAGCATAAGATAGGTGTGCTCATAGCCTTGAATGATTTGGTCCTGAAAAAGGAGTTCCTGTAGTCCTGTATCGATATTTTGGGCTAGGGAGCGGGCTGGGCAACCATTGACGAGAATGTCCCCTTTGAGTAAGGCTTGTTTCATGGTCTTTCGGCTGATTTTTTCTTGGGCTAATAAATTATCTAAACGCATACTGTGCCTATCTTATCATAAGTCGCTTGCTTTGAAAAGGCTTGACGTGAAAAGAAAAGCAGAGTGAAAACATTTACACTTGCTTGAGTTATGTTATTTACTTGAAATTATGGTATAATCGTTCAGTTAGAAAATAAATTTTGAATATTATAGAGGAAATCATGACAAAATTAAGAGAAGATATCCGTAACATTGCGATTATCGCCCACGTTGACCACGGTAAAACAACCCTCGTTGACGAATTATTGAAACAATCAGAAACGCTTGATGCACGTACTGAATTGGCTGAGCGTGCTATGGACTCAAACGATATCGAAAAAGAGCGTGGAATTACCATCCTTGCTAAAAATACAGCCGTTGCCTACAACGGAACTCGTATCAACATCATGGACACACCAGGACACGCGGACTTCGGTGGAGAAGTTGAGCGTATCATGAAAATGGTTGACGGTGTTGTCTTGGTCGTAGATGCCTACGAAGGAACAATGCCACAAACTCGTTTCGTATTGAAAAAAGCCTTGGAACAAGACCTTGTCCCAATCGTTGTTGTTAACAAAATCGATAAACCATCAGCTCGTCCAGCAGAAGTAGTGGACGAAGTCTTGGAACTTTTCATCGAGCTTGGTGCAGATGACGACCAGCTTGACTTCCCAGTGGTGTATGCTTCAGCGATCAACGGAACTTCTTCATTGTCAGATGATCCAGCTGACCAAGAAGCTACTATGGCGCCAATCTTTGACACGATTATCGACCATATCCCAGCTCCAGTAGATAACTCAGATGAGCCTTTGCAGTTCCAAGTGTCACTTTTGGACTACAATGACTTCGTTGGACGTATCGGTATCGGTCGTGTCTTCCGTGGTACTGTTAAGGTTGGGGACCAAGTTACCCTTTCTAAACTTGACGGCACAACTAAAAACTTCCGTGTTACAAAACTCTTTGGTTTCTTTGGTTTGGAACGTCGTGAAATCCAAGAAGCCAAAGCAGGTGACTTGATTGCCGTTTCAGGTATGGAAGATATCTTTGTCGGTGAAACCATTACTCCGACAGATGCAGTAGAAGCTCTTCCAATCCTACACATCGATGAGCCAACTCTTCAAATGACTTTCTTGGTCAACAACTCACCATTTGCTGGTAAAGAAGGTAAATGGGTAACTTCTCGTAAGGTGGAAGAACGCTTGCAGGCTGAATTGCAAACAGACGTTTCCCTTCGTGTTGACCCAACTGATTCACCAGATAAATGGACTGTTTCAGGACGTGGAGAATTGCACTTGTCAATCCTTATCGAAACAATGCGTCGTGAGGGATATGAACTTCAAGTATCTCGTCCAGAAGTTATCGTAAAAGAAATCGACGGTGTTAAATGTGAGCCATTTGAGCGTGTTCAAATCGACACTCCAGAAGAATACCAAGGGTCTGTTATCCAAAGCCTTTCTGAACGTAAGGGTGAAATGTTGGATATGATTTCAACTGGTAATGGTCAAACTCGTTTGGTCTTCCTTGTTCCAGCGCGTGGTTTGATCGGATACTCAACTGAGTTCTTGTCAATGACTCGTGGTTACGGTATCATGAACCATACCTTCGACCAATACTTGCCATTGATTCCAGGTGAAATTGGTGGTCGTCACCGTGGTGCCCTTGTTTCTATCGATGCTGGTAAGGCTACAACTTACTCAATCATGTCTATCGAAGAACGTGGTACGATCTTTGTCAACCCAGGTACTGAGGTTTATGAAGGAATGATTATCGGTGAAAACTCTCGTGAAAATGACTTGACAGTTAACATCACTAAGGCGAAACAAATGACCAACGTCCGTTCAGCTACTAAGGACCAAACAGCTGTTATTAAGACGCCTCGTATCTTGACACTTGAAGAGTCTCTTGAGTTCTTGAATGACGATGAGTACATGGAAGTGACGCCTGAGTCTATCCGTTTGCGTAAACAAATCCTTAACAAGGCAGAGCGTGAGAAAGCTAACAAGAAGAAAAAATCAGCTGAATAAGAGCTAGAAAGAGATAAAGATGGTTTATTTAATCATAGGAATCCTCTTATTACTACTCTATGTATTTGCGACACCAGAAAGCATTAAAGGGACAGTCAATATCGTCCTTGTCGTCTTTGCTTTTGTAGCACTTTTGATTTTGCTGATGTTGTCAGTTCTGCAAATCTTTCAGCTACCGACAGAATTTTTTATCGCAATCGCCATGCTCTTCCTAGCATACTTTAGCTTGCGAGATATTACCCTCATGTCGGTCCATAAAAGTAAAAGAAGATAAAAGAGAGTTTCGGCTCTCTTTTTGCTTGTTAGAATGCTGAATCTGAGCATTTTCGTTTAGAATTATTTCCATAAAAATGGTAAAATAGTAGGAGTAGAAATGGAGTTTGAGACATGAAAGTAATAGATCAATTTAAAAATAAGAAAGTCCTTGTTTTAGGTTTGGCCAAGTCTGGTGAATCTGCAGCTCGTTTGTTGGACAAGCTAGGTGCCATTGTGACAGTAAATGACGGGAAACCATTCGAGGACAATCCAGCTGCGCAAAGTTTGCTGGAAGAAGGGATCAAGGTCATCACAGGTGGCCATCCTTTGGAACTCTTGGATGAAGAGTTTGCCCTTATGGTGAAAAATCCAGGTATTCCCTACAGCAATCCCATGATTGAAAAGGCTTTGGCAAAGGGAATTCCAGTCTTGACTGAGGTGGAATTGGCTTACTTGATTTCAGAAGCGCCAATTATCGGTATCACAGGTTCAAATGGAAAAACAACCACAACGACTATGATTGGGGACGTTTTGACTGCTGCTGGTCAACATGGCCTTTTATCAGGAAATATCGGCTATCCAGCTAGTCAAGTGGCCCAAACTGCGTCAGATAAGGACACGCTTGTTATGGAACTTTCTTCTTTCCAATTGATGGGCGTTCAAGAATTCCATCCTGAGATTGCGGTTATTACCAACCTCATGCCAACTCATATCGATTATCATGGTTCTTTTGAGGAATATGTAGCAGCCAAGTGGAATATCCAGAACAAGATGACAGCGGCTGATTTCCTTGTCTTGAACTTTAACCAAGACTTAGCAAAAGAATTGGCCACTAAAACACAAGCTACCGTTGTACCATTCTCAACACTTGAAAAGGTTGATGGAGCTTATTTGGAAGATGGTCAGCTCTACTTCCGTGGAGAAGTGGTCATGGCAGCTAGCGAAATCGGAGTTCCAGGTAGCCACAATGTGGAAAATGCTCTTGCGACGATTGCTGTAGCCAAGCTTCGTGGTGTGGATAACAAAACCATCAAAGAAACTCTTTCAGCCTTTGGTGGTGTCAAACACCGTCTCCAATTTGTGGATGAAATCAAGGGTGTCAAATTCTATAATGATAGCAAGTCAACCAATATCTTGGCTACTCAAAAAGCCTTGTCAGGATTTGACAACAGCAAGGTCATCTTGATTGCAGGTGGTTTAGACCGTGGTAATGAGTTCGACGAATTGGTTTCAGACATTATTGGACTTAAGAAGATGGTCATCCTCGGTCAGTCTGCAGAACGTGTCAAACGGGCAGCAGACAAGGCTGGTGTGGCATATGTGGATGCGATTGATATTGCTGATGCGACCCGCAGGGCCTATGAACTTGCGACTCAAGGAGATGTAGTCCTTCTCAGTCCTGCCAATGCCAGCTGGGATATGTATGCTAACTTTGAAGTACGTGGCGACCTCTTTATCGACACAGTAGCGGAGTTAAAGGAATAATATGAAAAAAATTGTCTTTACAGGTGGGGGGACGGTTGGACACGTGACCCTCAACCTTTTGTTGATGCCCAAGTTCATCGAAGATGGCTGGGAAGTCCACTATATCGGGGACAAGCGTGGGATCGAACACCAAGAAATCCTCAAGTCGGGTTTAGATGTCACCTTCCATTCCATTGCGACTGGAAAATTGCGTCGTTATTTCTCTTGGCAAAATATGCTGGACGTCTTTAAAGTTGGTTGGGGAATTGTCCAATCGCTCTTTATCATGTTACGACTTCGTCCACAAGCACTTTTTTCAAAGGGAGGCTTTGTCTCAGTACCGCCTGTTATCGCAGCACGTGTTTCAGGAGTGCCAGTCTTTATTCACGAATCTGACCTGTCTATGGGCTTGGCCAATAAAATAGCTTATAAATTTGCGACGAAGACGTATTCAACCTTTGAGCAAGCTTCAAGTTTGTCTAAGGTTGAGCATGTGGGAGCAGTGACCAAGGTTTCAGATCAAAAAAATCCAGAACCAGATGAATTGGTAGATATTCAAACCCACTTTAATCCTAAATTGCCAACTGTATTGTTTGTCGGTGGTTCTGCAGGTGCTCGTGTCTTTAACCAATTGGTGACAGACCATAAGAAAGAGCTGACAGAGCGCTACAATATTATCAATCTAACTGGAGATTCTAGCCTGAACGAGTTGAGCCAAAATCTTTTTCGTGTTGACTATGTGACCAATCTCTATCAACCCTTGATGGAATTGGCTGATATTGTTGTGACACGTGGTGGTGCCAATACGATTTTTGAGCTCTTGGCCATGGCAAAATTACATGTCATTGTGCCACTTGGTCGTGAAGCTAGTCGTGGTGACCAGATTGAAAATGCAGCCTACTTTGTAAAAAAAGGCTATGCAGAAGAGCTTCAAGAAAGCGATTTGACCTTGGATAGTTTGGAAGAGAAACTTTCTCACTTACTAAGCCACAAGGAAGACTATCAAGCTAAGATGAAGGCTTCTAAGGAATTGAAATCTCTAGCAGATTTTTATCAATTGTTGAAAAAAGATTTATCATAAGGAAAGTAAATGTCAAAAGATAAGAAAAATGAGGGCAAAGAAATCCTCGAAGAATTGAAAGAGTTATCAGAATGGCAGAAACGAAACCAAGAATATCTAAAAAAGAAGGCTGAGGAAGAGGCGGCCCTAGCTGAGAAGAAGGAAAAGGAAAGACAAGCTCGAATGGGAGAAGAATCTGAGAAATCAGAGGACCAGGAGAGTGAAACAGACCATGAAGACTCAGAATCAGCTAAGGAAGAGTCTGAGGAAAAAGTAGAATCCTCAGAGGCTGACAAAGAGGAAAAAGAGATAGAAGAATCAGGATCTAAAGAGGACGAGGACCAGGATAAAAAGGCTATAAAAGAAAAACCAGCCAAAGCAAAGATTCCTGGCCTCCATATCTTGCGAGCTCTAACGATTTTATTTCCAAGTCTGCTTTTATTGATTATCTCTGCTTACTTACTCAGTCCTTATGCGACCATGAAGGATATCCGTGTTGAGGGAACGGTGCAAACTACGGCTGATGATATCCGACAGGCTTCAGGCATTCAGGATTCGGATTATACAATTAACCTTCTGCTAGACAAGGAAAAATATGAAGAGCGGATCAAGTCTAACTATTGGGTTGAATCAGCTCAGCTTGTTTATCAATTTCCAACCAAGTTTACTATTAAAGTTAAGGAATATGATATTGTGGCCTACTATGTTTCTGGTGAAAACCATTATCCTATTCTTTCCAGTGGTCAGCTTGAGACCAGTGCTGTGAGTTTGGTCAGTCTACCAGAAACTTATTTATCAGTTCTCTTTAATGATAGTGAACAAATCAAGGCTTTTGTCTCAGAACTTACTCAAATTAGCCCAGAACTCAAGGCTGCTATCCAAAAGGTGGAGCTAGCCCCAAGCAAGGTAACTTCCAATTTAATTCGATTAACCATGAATGATTCGGACGAAGTCTTGGTTCCTCTTTCTGAAATGAGTAAGAAATTGCCTTATTATAGTAAGATTAAGCCTCAATTATCAGAACCAAGTGTGGTCGATATGGAAGCTGGAATCTACAGTTATACTGTAGCGGATAAATTAATTATGGAGGCAGAAGAAAAAGCTAAAAAAGAGGCCGAAGAAGCTGAGAAAAAACAGGAAGAAGAACGTAAACGTTTAGAAGAAGAACAGAAAAAACAAGAGGAACAGAGCAATCGAAACCAAACGACCCAGCGTTCACCGCGTCGCTAGGTTTACCTTTTCTCTTATAGTTCTTTAGTAACCATGGTAAGTGTCTAGAGTTTTGAGAAATGCAAGAAACATATAAATATATTCAGAGAACGAGGAAATTCGTTCTCTTTTTCGTTGCCAAAAATTAAGGAGAAAAAATGTCAGATAATATTGAAATTGTTATGGATATTGATTCGCTAGAAATTTTCTATGTAATAGATCTTGATAAGAATGAAAATATGGTTGATTGTATTTCTGAAGGAAATTCTGATGAAAAAGTATCTCCAGACAATGACCTTGCTAGAGTTTGGCTTGTAAACGATTATTATAAGTTCGCTAGTATTTTCTGGAAAGTCATAAAAGATGATATTATTCATGAATTATATCTTAGAATTAAGCTTGGCACTTATCCGTATTTCAGAAGAGCTAGAGATGGAACATTGGAAGGGAGTTAATCCATGTGGTTGGAAACAATCGTTTGTTTTAATTGTGATTATGAGGAAAAATGGGAAGAAGATGATATTTTCAAGCCTATTCATTGTCCTGAATGTGGGGGTGTATTAGATGTTGTAGAAAAAGATTGGTTAGGTGAAACAATACTTAGAAGCACAGTGCAGTGTGAGCGATGTAACTTTTTATTTGACCATTTGGATTTTCAGCTTGGTCTATCTGAATGTCCGAGTTGCTTTTCAAAGGAGCTCAAATTGGTGAGACAGAAAAAGGAGATAGTAGAATGACTAAAGAAATGTTTGTGCAATTTTCAAAAAAAGCAGCTGTTAACGAAGTGATGAGAAAAACAGGAATGAGTAAAAAACGTGCTGTTAAGGCTGTTGAAGAATTAGAGAGAGAAGGAGTTCTGTTCTCTATGGGAAATGGTACTGTGATGATGGGAGTGTGATAACATGGCTGATATTACAGTAAATCAAGTAGCAACACAGACTTTCTATCAAATTCCACAAATTTTCATGGTAAATGTTAAGAAGAAGTTTTCTGCTGAAGGGAAACCTACTGGGAAAATCAAGATGACGAGTGTCTATGCCAAGAAATTGTCAAATGATGGCAAAATTGCTTATGGTGTACTCTATGATCGATGTATGTTGAGTATTCATTCTTACAGAAACGGTGAACTGACTTATGTTGATGAGAATGGTTCAGTATTTCTTGTCTATACGGTTGAGGACTTAATGGAAATTTTAGATCGCAGTAAGCCAACTGTATTGAAAATCAAGAAAGAATTGAAAGAGCTTGGATTGCTTCGGGAAGTGAAACAAGGGAAGAATCGTCCGAATCGTTTGTATCTTCAAAATGTAAATGCTGAATTACAAGAATATGAACACTATGATGCTGAAGTTGTAGAAAAAGGACGTGACAAAGGAACTGTAGTATACCACCATGTAAAAACTTTAGATTACAAAGGTTGTGTCTTGTTTGAAATTGAACGTCCAAATAGTGAAGAAAACTCTGTTTTAGAAAAGCCTATCAAATCAACCAATTCTGGAAGTCAAAAATCTTTACCTCCAAAAAAGGCTCTTAAATCAACGAATTCTGGAAGTCAAATTTTTTTACCTCCGGAAGTAAAAAATTTTAACCCTATTAAGACTGAGAAGAGTCATACTGAGAATAATAGTACTAGACATAGTTCTAGAAAGCCTGCTTCCAATTCTAACGAATTGAATCAGACTGCTGGAACTTGTGACACTCCTTCTCAAAAAACAAGTGGGAAGAAATTTATCCAACCTCAAGTCTATTCTCTATTGCAGGAAATTGCGGATAGCTACTTTGATCATTTACCGTGGGATAATGCTTACCATTTGACCCATCGTCAGAAGATGAAAATTGGTAGCTTTTTGGAGACTGGCTGGGTAACTAGTTCAGAAGTCTTGCATTGTATTGAGAGGATTCCTCAAGATTGTCAGAGTCCGTATGCTTACCTGGTTACGTCCATTGAGAATTTGATGGCTGAGAGAAAGTTAGAAGTCAAGTTGAATGCTCATAAGAGGGCGCAGGAGCAGTATGGGGGGTGAAAGTATGCAGAAAGAAAGAGGAGACTCTTTGTGGGATGAGTTCAGCGGATTTGATTTCACGTTTAGAATGTTGCCAAATGGGCTTGGTGAGCATACTTGTTCAAGAGGAAATTGGACGGAAGAAATGTTGGAGTGTTTGATTCAGGCTGTTTTAGATGTGTCTGATGATGAAGGTATCTCTCGTGAAATAGTGAAAGAATGGGTTGAGTTTTATCATCCAGTAGAGGTGACTAATAACTAGACAAAGAAAAACACGGAGGTGAGTTTTGAAAATGGCGACATTTATGTCATTCATCTCATCAGCAATGTGACGATTTATAAAAACCTTATAAAAAATCGTCTAATAGCTAATCCCTTGACCTCAGCAAGTCGGTAAACTGCTGATGTACATTGACAACTGAATACCCCCACTGTCCTGATTAGCGGAACTAAGCATAAAAAGAAGAACAAGGGCGGTGTGTAGGCTAGAAAATGATATCTAGTGCTGTTCCACCACGTAAAAGCAGGCAAAGCCTAAGCTGAAGGAGTTTGCGGTTTCTAGACTTAAAACCGTGTGTAAAAAATACAGCAGGTATGTACGTCATACCTCGGCATGGCTGTAAATCAGCCTTGATTCAGTAAGGAGGAGACAAAATGAATCAATCAAAATTAGTTACAGAGGTCACTTTAGCTGACCTTAGACGCTTAGGAAATCAAGGAAATGCAACCGCAAGACTTGATAATGGCGATGAAATCAAATTAACCAGCAGATATGGTTTGGTATCTAAAAACGGATATCTAGCAGGTAAACTAGAAACGGTCTGGATGATTGTAGAATATTCAAAAATTTACAAAGAGATTCGCACCATCAAACGTGGTGATGTTCTAGTGGCTAGACGCATTAAACAAGGAAATACCAATCGTTTACTGCTGACTGGTAAAGGATATCATCGTCCAACGAAGCATTAAACAGATAGAGCCTCATCTATCTGTTTCATCAAGGAGAGGAGATTTGATATGTTCTGAACATCCTATCTTTGATTAAGCGGATAGATGAATGAAAATCAAGAAAAAATTGAGAAAAACCTCTAAAAATGGTAAAATAAGAGTATAAAATAAATATTTTAAGAACGTTTTTAAACAAAAAGGAGATAAGATTATGAAACTGAGAACAACTATCTTGGCAACAACTGCCAGCGTAACTTTGCTTGGGTTAGGAAATAGTCAACCTGTGTATGCGAATAGTACAACGAGCAGTCAAGTAGAGAGTTTAAAAAGTGAATTGATTAAAGCTAAGAGAGAATATGAACAAGCTAAAAGTATCTATGACAATACTTTATCATCTGCACCTAGCAATACGATTACACTGAGTGATAAGTATATAAAGGCTTTGAAGACGGCTTTTTCTGATTTTAATATTAACCAGACTGAACGTGACAGTGCGAAATCTATTTTGCAGTCAGAAAGTTTGAGATTAAAGAATCAAAATAGTTTCCACAAAGATGTTGCTGATGAGGGAGAACGTCTGGATGTCAACAATCTACCGCTAACTGTTCGTCAGGAGTTGTCATTTTTTGCCCAAGATTTAATTAACCAAGTTCGTTCTCAGGTTGGGACACCTAGAGTCAGTGTTTCTAGTTCGGCAATTGATTTTGCGGATAAGGTGGCAAAGGAGTATGTAAAAGATGATTGGGGATTATCGAAATTAAGCACATTAGGTGTATCAGGTCACAATGCCGAGGGTATCAACCGAGTTGCAAAAACCTATGGCTTACCTACCTCAGATGCTGAATCTGAAAAAAGAGGAGGTCAACTGTATGAGAATTTGTTCTTTAGACCTGTAGCATTAAAAGAAGCGACCAAATCTCAGCTAAAGGAAGCTATTTATACTGGTATGGTTGAATTTATGTTAAACGATACTGAATGGGGGCATGCTCAAGCAATTGCAGGATTGAACTGGGGGAATCCATCAAGTAAAGATTATTTTGGATTATCGTTTTCTAGTCTTTCCTCAGTAAGTTCTGCTCATTTCATCACTATTTCTCAGGAAAATATTAATCGAGCAACAAAATCTAATTTTAGTACAGCTTCAGTAACGGATCCAAGATCCTCAAATCGTTATCAGGCTGTAAAAAAATTAGAAATTGATTACAAAAATAAAGAGAAAATTTATCAAGATTTAAAAAGTAAGTTGGAGAACCAGACGGGTAAAAGTACGGTAGAAGAAAATAATTCTAAGAAAGAAGAACCTATTAAACCGATTGAAAACACATCTGATTCGCGTGACCAATGGAAACAAGAGGGAAGTTATTGGTATTATTTTGATCATGCAGGAAAAGCTCTTGTTAGTGGTTGGAAGGGAAACTATTATCTCAAATCAAATGGTGTGATGGCACGTAATGAATGGGTTTATGATACAAACTATAAAGCTTGGTACTATCTCAAATCAGATGGAAGCTATGCACAAAATAGTTGGCAAGGAAGTTACTACCTTAAGTCAGATGGAAAAATGGCACAAAGTGAGTGGCTATACGATTCCAGCTATAAAGCTTGGTACTATCTCAAGTCAGATGGAAGTTATGCACAAAATAGCTGGCAAGGAAGTTACTACCTTAAGTCAGATGGAAAAATGGCACAAAGTGAGTGGGTATATGATTCCAGTTATAAAGCTTGGTACTATCTCAAATCAGATGGAAGTTATCTGAGAGATCAATGGTTCAAGGACGGAAGTGCTTGGTATTATTTGAAAGCAGATGGTAAGATGGCACAAAATGAGACGATTGGTGGTTATCGTTTAGATTATTCTGGTAAGTGGATTTCTTAAAATTCATTACAATATTGTATAGAAAAGTCAGTGAAAACTGGCTTTTTTCTTTTGGAAAGGAAAGAGATGATTTTATATTATAAGAGGCCTCGGGCGCCAACATTTGAGATTTTATACAGATTAATAGTTTAGATAAGGAGATAGAATGCACAAAGTAAGAGAAACAAAAACATATGGATCTATTCGGAAATCAAAAATTTATGGAACTTGTGGAGTGATACTAGGTTTAGCAGCTTTAAGTATGATAAGCCCAGTTATGGCAGATGAACGAACTGAAAATCCAGCTACAAATGCGCCTTATGCTCAGACGAGTCCAAGTAGTGTTTCTACTGAAAATCAAGGAAAGAGTGAAGAAAAAACAGGAACGTTAGAAGTTTCTATTTCTCATTCCAGTTTAGATGAAACTATTCGAAAGGCACAGGAAGCTGGATTGAAGGTGGAATTTGATTCTGTAGTAGATAAAGGAACTGCAAGTACAGCCTCTGAGTTGGAAAAAAAGCAAAAGGAAGTCGAAAGTGATTATCGCACACAAGCAGATAGTATTGAGAAAGCTACTGAAAAATATCGTGAAGATCAAAGACAAAATCAAACCAACCGAAAGAAAATCCAAGATGAAAATACTGCGAAGAAGGAACAATATCAAAAGGATTTAGCTTCTTATCAGGCTGAAGTGAATCGAATTAATCAGAAGAATGCTGCTATTCGTGCTGAGAATGAAAAAAATCAACGAGAGAATCAGGCAGAAATTGATCGTATCAATCAAGAAAATGCAGAAATCCGAAAACGAAATGCAGCTAAGAAAGAAGCTTATGAAACTTCTTTGACAGACTATACAAAGAAGCTAGTAACTATTAAAGCTGAGCGAGATGCAATTCAAACAAGCAAGCCTTTATTTGGATCTGGAACAGGTTTCAAGGTTTATGGGGGCTTTAATTCAGCTGGTCGTGGTAGCTTGGACTATTATAATGATTTTACAGTAGTAGCAGATGATAATCTACCCGTAGAGAGTATGAGTGGTTCTTTAGGTTATCATGAAGATACCTATGTAACAGGGGGGACAGAAACCCAAGTTGCTAAGTATTGGGCTGATAAGAGGTTTGATGTGATAGAAAATCCTACTGTGGGAGATGTATTTTATATTCACAATATTGGAACGTTGACAGATGGTAGAAAGCTCATGGCAAAAGTCACGATTTCTGATTTAGGAGACTACCAAGGGGAAGTACGAAACGGTGTTCCTGTAACAGACGCTGATATCTATCTTAGAAGAGGAGATGGTAATAGTCTATATTTTAATTATAACAATCATACTCGTCTGGAAATGATTTTTGATTTTTATATTGAAGGTACTACGACATCATCCTCTCTTTTAATTGGAACAGTTATAACAGATGTAGATTGGGGACAAGGCTCAAATCTAAGTTATGGGTCGTCTGGTCGTGGAATGGTTATTAATCCAGATGGTTCAGGTTTGGATTTTGATGGTCGCGTCATGAAAGGAGTAGAAGATGCAGTTGCTTATTCAGATATTCCAAGAGGATCTTTTGCTTCCGTAGGATACGGTTCTAGTTTGACCTATTTACATACTTCTTCACCAGGATCAACAGCAGGAAGAACACCAACAGAATGGGATAATGTAAATGCGAGTGGAAACAATCAGAGTGTTGTTTTCACTATTCTGGGAGAGGGAACAGAGTTGAAAAAGATACCTTTCTTAACAAAACCATTTGAACCAACCTATGAG
Source organism: uncultured Streptococcus sp. (assembly GCA_963523725.1). Taxonomy (GTDB): domain Bacteria; phylum Bacillota; class Bacilli; order Lactobacillales; family Streptococcaceae; genus Streptococcus. The sequence goes on along the minus strand of CAURES010000021.1, from coordinate 2,147 downwards.
AAGGAAATTACTCCACCAAGTTCTCCAACTGGAAAAACTGAAGAGGTACTCCCACCCAAACCTGAGGAGCCAAAGGAAAAAGAGATTCCCTCTTTAGTGTCTCCTCCAACAGTAAGGGTCAGATATGCACGTTTACAGGCAATGCCTGGTCTAGAAAAGTTTGTAAAAAATTCTTCTGGTGAATCTATTGATAAAAGCTATGTGCCTAAGCTTTCAACGGTACAGTGGGAATTAACAACTAAGCCTCTTCCAGCTAATCGTGAAGCTATTACAGACTTTGAAATTGTGGATGCCTTGCCTTCAGGTTTTGTGTTAGATGTTGAAGCTTCCAAAAAAGTTAGTTCAGATTTTGAATTAACTTATGACGAATCGAACCATGTTGTTCGGGTGAAAGGCTTAGAAAGTTTGAAATCTAAGCTTAATCAAGATTTAAGTAAGGAAGTACAAGTAACAGCTCCAATTTTAGTAGGAAAAGTTACAAATGATGGTGCAACCTACAAGAATAATTTCCAATTAAAAATTAATAATAAGTACGAAAGTTATTCAAATATTGTTCAGGTTTCAACACCTGGTAAACCGAATGACCCTGATAATCCAAATAACAACTTAATTCAGCCAATCAAACACAATCATAATAAGGATCAAGTTATCATTGATGGTAAACCAGTTCTAGCTGGTTCGACAAATTACTACCATATTACCTTGGATTATGATCAATATAAGGGGATGAAAGCAGATTCATCTACTATTCTAAAAGGATTTGGAGCAATTGATGATTACCCAGAAGAGGCTGTTACGATTAATCAATCGGATATTCGTTATATTGACAGCGAAGGACAAGAAGTTGCTGGTATCTCAGTGTATCAGTATGATTCTATAGATGCCGTTGATAATGATAAGGTAAAAGCTTTTCTTGCTAGTTCTGAAATTAAGCCCAAAGGTGCTTTTCAAGTATTTTTAGTGGATGATCCAGAAGCCTATTTTAACCAGTATATAAAATCAGGAAAATCGGTTACAATTATTGATCCAATGGTGACAAAGGAAGACCTACGAAATACAGGTAAATCATTTGAAAATACGGCTTACCAAGTTGATTTCGGGAACGGATATCAAACTGATACAGTTGTAAACAGCGTTCCTACTGCGAAACCTACCAAGAAAAATCTGAATAAAGCAGGCGTGAACATCGATGGGAAACAGGTCTTGGCAGGCTCCGTCAACTACTACAAGGTAACGGCAGATTATAGCCAATACAAGGGCATTGAAGCAGATAAAGATCGTATTGGTAAAGGGTTCTATATCGTTGATGATTACCCAGAAGAAGCTGTTACAATCAATCAAGACGGTGTTCAAGTGACGGATTCTAAAGGGCAAGTAGTTAAAGGTTTGAAAATGGCTCTTTATGAGAGTCTAGATAAGGCACCATCAGGCGTCCAAGAAGCCCTGAAGTCTAGCAATTTCACTCCGAAAGGAGCGATTCAAGTATTCGAGGCAGAGAATCCAGAGGAGTTCTACAAGACTTATGTGCAAGCTGGAGAAGTTCTGACCATTACCAACCCAATGACTGTTAAGAAGGAATTGGGTCAAACAGGTGGTAAGTATGAGAATACAGCCTATCAGCTTGATTTTGGTTCAGCTTATATCACAGATACAGTTGTAAATAATGTTCCTACTGCGAAACCTACCAAGAAGAATCTGAATAAAGCAGGTGTTAACATCGATGGGAAACAGGTCTTGGCAGGTTCTGTCAACTACTACAAGGTAACGGCAGATTATAGCCAATACAAGGGCATTGAAGCAGATAAAGATCGTATTGGTAAAGGGTTCTATATCGTTGATGATTACCCAGAAGAAGCTGTTACAATCAATCAAGACGGTGTTCAAGTGACGGATTCTAAAGGGCAAGTAGTTAAAGGTTTGAAAATGGCTCTTTATGAGAGTCTAGATAAGGCACCATCAGGCGTCCAAGAAGCCCTGAAGTCTAGCAATTTCACTCCGAAAGGAGCGATTCAAGTATTCGAGGCAGAGAATCCAGAGGAGTTCTACAAGACTTATGTGCAAGCTGGAGAAGTTCTGACCATTACCAACCCAATGACTGTTAAGAAGGAATTGGGTCAAACAGGTGGTAAGTATGAGAATACAGCCTA
>CAURES010000020.1:0-22324 GCA_963523725.1 uncultured Streptococcus sp. | reverse complement strand
GACAGCTGTAATTCCAGCAGCAGACTTGACAAAAGATCCAGAAACTGCAACTAAACCAAATGCAGGTAATGACATCGTTAAACCAGCAGATAAGACTGTAGTAGCAAATCCAGAAAAACTTACATATGCTGAGAAGAAAGCGATCGAAGATAAAGTTAAAGCTGTAAATCCAGATGCAACAGTAGTTGTAGATGACAAAGGAAATGCGACAGTTACACCAAAAGATGGAGAACCAGTAGTAATTCCAGCAGCAGACTTGACGAAAGATCCAGCAGCTGCAACTAAACCAAATGCAGGAAATGCAGTAAACACACCAGCATCTAAGGTAGAAGTTAAAGATCCAGCCAACTTAACAGATGAAGAAAAAGCAAAAGTTAAGAAAGCAATTGAGGCAGTCAACCCAGGATCTAAAGTTGTAGTAGACGATAAAGGAAACGCAACAGTCACAACCCCAGAAGGAAATACAGCCGTAATTCCAGCAGCAGACGTAACTAAGTCAGCAGCAGATGCAGATAAAGCAAATGCAGGAAATGCAGTAAACACACCAGCAGCTAAGACAGTAGTAAAAGATCCAGCTAACTTAACAGATGCTGAGAAGAAAGCGATCGAAGACAAAGTTAAAGCAGTCAACCCAGGATCTAAAGTTGTAGTAGACGATAAAGGAAACGCAACAGTCACAACCCCAGAAGGTAAAACAGCAACAATTCCAGCAACAGATTTAACTAAGTCAGCATCAGACGCAGGTAAAGAAAATGCAGGAAATGGTGCAAACACACCAGCAACTAAGACAGTAGTTAAGGATCCAGCTAACTTAACAGATGAAGAAAAAGCAAAAGTTAAGAAAGCAGTAGAAGCAGTAAACCCAGGAGTAACTGTAGTCGTAGACGAAAAAGGAAACGCAACAGTAACGAAAGCTGATGGAACAGTTCTTAACATCCCAGCTTCAGACTTAGTAATTCCAGCTGATAACCTTGCTGATGAAGCTAAGAATGCGAAAGTGAAAACACCTGTCTTCCGTACATTAGTTGAAAATAAAGAAAACTTAACAAAAGACGAAAAAGAAGCTGTTAAGAAAGCAATTGAAGCAGTAAACTCAGGCGCAACTGTAGTCGTAGACGAAAAAGGAAACGCAACAGTAACAATGCCAGACGGTTATACAGCAACAATTTCTAAAGAACAACTAGTGAAAGATAAAGAAGCTGTTTCTAAATCTAAACATGGTGGAGATAATCTTGATATCGACTTGAGTAAAGTAGAGGTGGCAGACCTTGCTAATATTACTCCAGAAGAAAAAGCGAAATTCCAATTCAAGGTTCTAGGTGCTATTACAGACGTTCCGGAATTTGATCTTGATGCCTTCTTGAAAGAAACAGACGATAATGGTAATACAGTTTACACATCTAAAGATGGTAAAGTGAAAATTACGATTGATAAAGATGGTAACGCAACAGCAACAGTCGAAAAAGATGGTAAGACAGAAGCAGCTGTTAAAATTGACAAAGATGGAAATGTAACAATCGTTACAAAAGAAGGTCAAGTATTAGCAATTCCAAGAGATGATGCGTTTAAACAACGTCCATATGTACCATCAAATGGTGGAGGCAATAACAGTGGTAACGGTAACGGAACTTCTGACAATAACGCAGCTAATAACACTGATGCAAAAGTGAATAAAGCTAAGTTAGAAGGTGCTATCCATCAATTAGATGAATTGATCATTAAAGAATCAGCTAAGCTTGATGCAGAAACTGCAAAAGAAGCGAATGCATTATCAGCAGATGCTAAGAAAGTATTTGCCAATGCAGACGCAACTCAAGCAGAAGTGGATGCAATGGTTAAACGTATCGAAGACTTCATGGCGAAAGTTGCTCCATCAACTGATCATGCAACTCCAGCTAACGATCAAACTGCTCAAACACCAGCTGTAGCTCCAGCTACAACTCAAGCAGCAGCTAATGCTGGTCAAACAGCATCAGCACAAGCAAATGAGCGTAAAGCAGCTAAAGAGTTGCCAAATACAGGTACAGCAGATTCTACTGTAGCTATGGTAGCAGCAGCCGCAAGTGCATTACTTGGTCTTGGTCTTGCAGGCCGTCGTCGTAAAGAAGACGAAGAAGCTTAATTGGTAGATTGTTTGATAAACATCAGATGATAAATCCGATTTTCAAAGCTTAAATAAGTACCTCTCATAAGAAAATCTCCTAGCAGGAAAGTCTGCTAGGAGATTTTTGCATTTCAGGAAGTGGACGGATGACTTGGCAACCAGCTAAGTGTAAAGGTTAGTTGTTCAGCTTTTAAGAGGTCTTGGTGTTGAATAGTTGATACTAGAGTTGTGTCCAGTCGGCATTCTTTGACAAAGTTAAAATGGTTGTGGTTTTGCTCAGTATGAATATCTAGCCATTTATTTTCTTTAGCTAAGTAGATACGGAGGTGATTAAAGAGAGGGATTCCGAGATCATAGCTTGGTTTTCCTGGACAGGTCGGATAAAATCCGAGAGCTGACCAGATGTACCAGGCCGAGAGACTACCATTGTCTTCGTCGCCAGGATAGGCTTGCCAGCTTGGATGAAAGGCTTTCTGACGGAGAGTCTTGATGAGAAGGGCAGTGTAGTCAGGGTAGTTGCTGTAGCGGAAGAGATAAGGAATGTGGAAGCTTGGCTGGTTGGAAATGGCGAGTTGTCCAAAAGTAGCAGTAGCCATTTCGCTCATTTCGTGAATCTCGTAACCATAACCTGTTGTCTCAAAGAGGGGTGCCTCCTGACAAGTCTTCAAAAGATAGTTGCTAAAGGCTTCTTTTCCACCCATAAGCTGGATTAAGTCTGGGATGTCGTGGAGAACGCCTAAAGTTGCTTGGATGGCTGAACATTCGGCATAATCACGTCCCCAACTATAAGGAGAGAAGTTAGGACGGAAGTTTCCTTGGTTATCACGCGCACGCATATAACCTGTCTCAGCGTCAAATAGATGGCGGTAATTTTGTGAAGCAGTCCTATAGGATTCCGCGATGTCATTCTGACCAAGTTTTTCGGCACAGCTGGCGATACAAAAGTCACTATAGGCGTAGTCTAGGGTATGGCTAACACTTTCGTGGTGGTCGGTAGAGAGGTAGCCCAGTTCTTGGTATTGGGCTAGTCCGTGGCGACCATTGATGCCTAGAGGGTCGGACTTGGTGGCTGTTTCAAGCATGGCTTGGAGGAGTTCTTCTTCTAGGTCAGGAGCCATGTCCTTGCAGGCGCTATCTGCGATAATGCCGTCTAAAAGGGTACCTGGCATCATACCCCGTTCATCTGGAGCCAACCATTTTGGAAGGAATCCAGTATCGCGATAGCTATTGAGAAAGCCTTCTAAAAAGCGGTGATAGTGCTCCGGTATGATAAGGGCAAAGAGGGGGAAGGTGGTGCGGAAGGTATCCCAGAAACCATTGTTGCTGAAGAGGACACCAGGCTTGACAGTTCCAGTAGCCAAATCTATGTGGATGTCTTGCCCAGATTTATTAACCTCATAAAAAGTCTGTGGGAAGAGGAAGAGTCTGTAGAGACAGTGATCAAAGAAGGTTCGGTCAGCCTCTCCTGTTTCTATAATGTCAAAACGATGGAGGAGATTTTCCCAATCCGCTTGGGCATTTGCTTTACAGTTATCAAAATCTTCTTGAGGTAGATTAAGCAGAGCCTGAGAGTGAGAGATGAAAGAAGTCGCTAGCTGAATTTCGGTTTGACTATCTTCTAGGTCAATTCGCCAGTCTTCGCATTCTTGGCTGATAGCAAGAATATCCGTATTCATTTGCAGGGCAGTGAACATCGTTAGTGGATTTTTGTTGGTTTCAGTTTTACCTTCTTGTCGCAGGGCAAGAGTTCGCTTATCTACTTGCTCCACGGTCAGTTCATCTGCTGCGTGAAGATAGAGGGAGAGTGCTTTGCCTTGCTTTTGCTCCAAAAGAATAGAAGCACCGTAGCAAGTCGGTGTGAGCTGGGTTTCAATCTGATAGCGCAGGGAGAAAATCTTCAGATAATGAGGTTGGAAAGAGGCTTTTTCGATATCATAAGAAGACTGGCGGTGAAAGAGGCTGTCTCCACCTAGCTGGCCTGTGGCAGGTGTCAGAAGGAGCCAAGAGTAGTCGCCAATCCAAGGACTGGGCTGATGGGTCAATCGAATTCCCTGAAAGATGGGCAGATGCGGATCGAAAAACCAAGCTCCCTCCTGGTCACTGATCTGGGGCACAAAGTAATTCATCCCAAAAGGAACGCCTGTGTATGGCAGGGTATTTCCCCGAGAAAAGGCATGCTTGCTGGCGGTACCAAAGCGGGTATCGATGGTTTCAAGTAGTGGTTTCATAGTCTTTCCTTTAGCTGTTTTTCTACATTATATCAGAAAAATGGGGCCTTTAGAAAAGGAGTTTCAAAGATAACTATTTTGTAGAAAAATGACTATCATTTGTGTATGTATTTTCTGTCTTAAAAGCTATATACTGAAAATGAAACTTGTTTGAAAGAGGATACTGCACGATGATTTATTCAAAAGAAATTGTTAGAGAATGGCTAGATGAAGTGGCAGAGCGGGCTAAGGACCATCCAGAGTGGGTGGATGTTTTCGAGCGTTGCTATACAGATACCTTGGACAATACGGTTGAAATCCTAGAAGATGGTTCAACCTTTGTGCTCACAGGGGATATTCCTGCTATGTGGCTTCGGGATTCGACAGCTCAACTCAGACCCTACCTGCATGTGGCTAAAAGAGATGCCCTCCTGCGTCAGACCATTGCAGGTTTGGTCAAACGTCAGATGACCTTGGTACTCAAGGATCCATATGCCAACTCCTTTAACATCGAGGAAAACTGGAAGGGGCACCACGAGACCGACCACACAGACCTTAATGGCTGGATTTGGGAACGCAAGTATGAGGTGGACTCGCTTTGCTATCCTTTGCAGTTGGCTTATCTCCTCTGGAAAGAGACTGGCGAGACTAGCCAGTTTGATGAGACTTTTGTCGCAGCGACTAAGGAAATTCTCCATCTGTGGACAGTGGAACAAGACCACAAGAACTCTCCTTATCGTTTTGTCCGAGATACGGACCGCAAGGAAGACACCTTGGTAAATGATGGCTTTGGACCTGATTTTGCAGTGACAGGAATGACCTGGTCAGCCTTTCGTCCAAGTGATGATTGCTGTCAGTATAGTTACTTGATTCCGTCCAATATGTTTGCTGTAGTAGTCTTGGGTTACGTGCAAGAAATCTTTGCAGCATTAAACCTAGTTGATAACCAGAGAATTATTGCTGATGCCAAGCGCCTCCAGTCTGAAATCCAAGAAGGAATTGAGAACTACGCCTACACAACCAACAGCAAGGGAGAAAAGATTTATGCCTTTGAAGTAGACGGTTTGGGAAATGCTAGTATCATGGATGATCCAAACGTACCAAGTTTGCTGGCTGCACCTTATCTGGGTTACTGTTCGGTCGATGATGAAGTTTATCAAGCAACTCGTCGTACCATTCTGAGCCCTGAAAATCCATACTTCTACCAAGGAGAATACGCTAGCGGTCTCGGAAGTTCTCATACCTTCTATCGCTATATCTGGCCAATCGCCCTTTCTATCCAAGGCTTGACAACAAGAGATAAGGCAGAGAAGAAGTTCTTGCTGGATCAGCTGGTTGCTTGCGATGGTGGTACAGGTGTTATGCATGAAAGCTTCCACGTAGATGACCCAACTCTTTATTCTCGTGAATGGTTCTCTTGGGCCAACATGATGTTCTGTGAATTGGTCTTGGATTACTTGGATATCCGCTAATACTCTTCGAAAATCTCTTCAAACCACGTCAGCTTCGCCTTGCCGTAGGTATGGTTACTGACTTCGTCAGTTCTATCTACAACCTCAAAGCAGTACTTTGAGCAGCCTGTGGCTAGCTTCCTAGTTTGCACTTTGATTTTTATTGAGTATTAGCGCAACCGATTCTTGTCAGAATCACACCTTTACATTTAAAACGTTAAAATTTAATTTAGAATGAGGTTTTACTCATGGAAAATGTTGTTGTACATATTATCTCACATAGTCACTGGGATCGTGAGTGGTACTTGCCTTTTGAAAGCCACCGTATGCAGTTGGTGGAATTATTTGACAATCTCTTTGATCTCTTTGAAAATGACCCTGAGTTCAAGAGTTTCCACTTAGATGGACAAACTATTGTCCTTGATGACTACTTGGAGATTCGCCCTGAAAATCGCGACAAAGTCCAACGATACATCGACGAAGGAAAATTGAAGATTGGTCCTTTTTACATCTTGCAAGATGACTACTTGATTTCAAGTGAAGCCAATGTCCGCAATACATTGATTGGTCAAGCAGAATGTACAAAATGGGGCAAATCAACCCAGATTGGTTACTTCCCAGATACCTTTGGAAATATGGGACAAGCTCCTCAAATCCTTCAAAAATCAGGCATTCACGTAGCAGCCTTTGGTCGTGGTGTGAAACCGATTGGATTTGACAACCAAGTTCTCGAAGATGAGCAGTTTACTTCCCAGTTTTCAGAAATGTACTGGCAGGGTGCGGACGGAAGTCGTGTCCTCGGGATTCTCTTTGCCAACTGGTACAGTAACGGGAATGAAATCCCAGTTGATAAAGATGAGGCCTTGACCTTCTGGAAACAAAAATTGTCAGATGTGCATGATTACGCTTCGACCAACCAATGGTTGATGATGAACGGCTGTGACCATCAGCCTGTACAGAAAAATCTGAGTGAAGCCATTCGTGTGGCAAATGAACTCTTCCCAGATGTAACCTTTGTTCATAGTTCCTTTGATGAATATGTTCAAGCCGTGGAAAGTGCCCTGCCAGAGCAGTTATCAACGGTTACAGGTGAGTTGACCAGTCAGGAAACAGATGGTTGGTACACACTTGCCAACACTTCTTCATCTCGTATTTATCTCAAACAAGCCTTCCAAGAAAATAGCAACCTCCTAGAGCAAGTTGTAGAACCCTTGACGATTATCACTGGGGGTCATAACCACAAGGATCAGTTGACCTATGCTTGGAAAACTCTTTTGCAGAACGCGCCCCATGATAGTATCTGTGGCTGTAGCGTGGACGAAGTTCACCGTGAGATGGAGACACGTTTTGCCAAGGTCAATCAAGTCGGAAACTTTGTTAAGGCCAATCTTCTCAACGAGTGGAAGGGCAAAATTGCGACTCACGAAGCTCAGAGCGACCATCTCTTTACCGTTATCAACACAGGCTTGCATGATAAGGTTGATACTGTCAGCACAGTGATTGATGTTGCGACTTGTGATTTTAAGGAATTGCACCCAACAGAGGGATACAAGAAGATGGCTGCTCTTACCTTGCCAAGCTACCGTGTGGAGGACTTGGATGGGCGTCCTGTAGAGGCTAAAATAGAAGACCTTGGGGCTAATTTTGAGTACGATTTACCAAAAGATAAGTTCCGCCAAGCTCGTATTGCTCGACAAGTGCGCGTGACCATTCCAGTTCACCTAGCGCCGCTTTCTTGGACAACCTTCCAATTGCTGGAAGGAGAGCAAGAACACCGCGACGGTATTTACCAAAACGGAGTGATTGATACGCCATTTGTAACGGTGAGTGTGGATGACACTATCACAGTTTATGACAAGACAACTCACGAAGCCTATGAAGATTTTATCCGCTTCGAAGACCGTGGTGACATCGGAAACGAGTATATCTATTTCCAACCAAAAGGAACAGAACCCATCTATGCAGAGCTTAAGGGTTACGAGGTCTTGGAAAACACAGCTCGCTATGCTAAAATCTTGCTCAAACATGAATTGACCGTGCCTGTCAGTGCAGATGAAAAGCTAGAAGAAGAGCAAAAAGGCATCATCGAGTTTATGAAGCGTGAGGCTGGACGTTCAGAAGAATTGACAAGCATTCCTCTTGAAACTGAGATGACTATCTTCGTTGATAATCCACAAATCCGTTGCAAGACTCGCTTTACTAACACTGCCAAAGACCACCGTATCCGTCTCTTGGTCAAGACTCATAACACGCGTCCAAGCAATGATTCTGAAAGCATCTATGAGGTGGTGACACGACCAAACAAACCAGCTGCTTCATGGGAAAATCCTGAAAATCCTCAACACCAACAAGCCTTTGTCAGTCTGTATGACGATGAAAAGGGTGTAACTGTATCCAACAAGGGATTGAATGAATACGAAATCCTTGGAGACGACACTATTGCAGTGACTATTTTGCGTGCATCAGGTGAGTTAGGTGACTGGGGTTACTTCCCAACACCAGAAGCACAATGCTTGCGTGAGTTTGAAGTCGAGTTTGCGCTTGAATGCCACCAAGCCCAAGAACGCTTCTCAGCCTATCGTCGAGCTAAAGCCTTGCAGACACCGTTTACCAGCCTTCAGCTTGCTAGACAGGAAGGAAGCGTGGCTGCGACTGGTAGCCTCTTGAGCCATTCTGTTCTCAGCATACCGCAAATCTGTCCAACAGCCTTTAAGGTAGCTGAAAATGAAGAAGGCTATGTTCTTCGTTACTACAATATGTGTAGTGAAAATGTACGTGTACCGGAAAGTCAACATCTCTTCCTGGACCTACTGGAACGACCATACCCAGTTCATAGAGGCCTCATTTCACCACAAGAGATTCGTACAGAATTCATCAAAAAAGAAGAAATCTAAGATTTTGAAAGTGTTTGATAACTAATAATACAAGATAGAAAGGAGGGGCGAAAAGGTAAGGATTAACTGCTGATTCGCCCCTTTTTATGGTAAAAACAATGACCATTGCAACGATTGATATTGGAGGGACTGGGATTAAGTTTGCCAGTCTGACTCCTGATGGGAAAATACCGAATAAGACAAGCATTCCAACACCAGAAAACTTGGAGGATTTACTAGCTTGGCTAGACCAGCGCTTGTCAGAGCAGGATTACAGTGGGATTGCTATGAGCGTTCCAGGTGCGGTCAATCAAGAGACAGGTGTGATTGATGGCTTTAGTGCGGTGCCCTACATTCACGGATTTTCTTGGTATGAGGCGCTTAGCTCTTATCAGATTCCTGTCCATCTGGAAAATGATGCCAACTGCGTTGGACTTAGTGAATTACTAGCTCATCCAGAACTTGAAAATGCAGCCTGTGTCGTGATTGGGACAGGGATTGGCGGAGCCATGATTATCAATGGTAGACTTCATCGAGGTCGCCACGGTCTGGGTGGAGAATTTGGCTACATGACAACTCTTGCCCCTGCGGAAAAGCTCAACAACTGGTCGCAACTAGCGTCAACTGGAAATATGGTGCGATACGTGATTGAAAAATCTGGTCAGACTGATTGGGACGGTCGCAAGATTTACCAAGAGGCTGCAGCAGGCAATGCCCTTTGTCAAGAAGCCATTGAGCGGATGAATCGTAATTTGGCGCAAGGTTTGCTTAATATCCAGTATCTGATCGATCCAGATGTCATCAGTCTGGGAGGCTCTATCAGTCAAAATCCAGATTTCATCCAAGGTGTTAAGAAGGCTGTTGATAACTTTGTTGAAACCTACGAAGAATACACGATCGCACCTGTCATCCAAGCCTGCACCTATCATGCAGATGCCAATCTCTACGGTGCCCTTGTCAACTGGCTACAGGAGGAAAACCAATGGTAAGATTTACAGGAATTAGTGACAAACAAACTCAGGCAATCGACTTGCTAACAAAGCATATCTCTTTACCAGATGTGGAAGTGGCAGCTTTTCAGTCTGACCAAGCCTCTATCTCTATCAAGGGTGAGGGTGGTCACTATCAACTAACTTATCGCAAACCTCACCAACTTTATCGTGCCTTGTCCTTTTTGGTAACATCTCTAGCAGAAGGTGACAAAGTAGAGATTGAGGAGAAGGCGGCTTATGAAGATTTAGCCTACATGGCTGACTGTTCTCGAAATGCGGTGCTGAATGTGGCTTCTGCCAAGCAGATGATTGAGGTCTTGGCTCTCATGGGCTACTCAACCTTTGAGCTTTACATGGAAGACACCTACCAGATTGAGGGGCAGCCTTACTTTGGCTATTTCCGTGGAGCCTACTCAGCTGAGGAATTGCAGGAAATCGAAGCCTATGCCCAGCAGTTTGACATGACTTTTGTGCCATGCATCCAGACCTTGGCCCACTTGTCTGCCTTCGTTAAATGGGGTGTCAAGGAAGTGCAGGAGCTCCGTGATGTAGAGGACATTCTCCTCATTGGCGAAGAAAAGGTTTATAACCTGATTGATGGCATGTTTGCTACTCTATCTAAACTACAAACTCGCAAGGTCAATATCGGGATGGACGAAGCCCACTTGGTTGGCTTGGGACGTTACTTGATATTGAATGGTGTTGTGGACCGTAGTCTCCTCATGTGCCAACACTTGGAGCGCGTGCTGGATATTGCTGATAAATATGGTTTCCACTGCCAGATGTGGAGCGATATGTTCTTTAAACTTATGTCAGCAGATGGCCAGTACGACCGTGATGTGGAAATTCCAGAGGAAACTCGTGTCTACCTAGACCGTCTCAAAGACCGTGTAACCTTGGTTTACTGGGACTATTATCAGGATAGCGAGGAAAAATACAATCGTAATTTCCGCAACCATCACAAGATTAGCCATGACCTTGCCTTTGCAGGGGGAGCTTGGAAGTGGATTGGTTTCACACCAAACAACCATTTTAGCCGTCTCATCGCTCTTGAAGCCAATAAAGCCTGTCGTGCCAATGACATCAAAGAAGTCATTGTAACGGGTTGGGGGGATAATGGTGGTGAAACAGCCCAATTCTCTATCCTACCAAGCCTGCAAATCTGGGCAGAACTCAGCTATCGCAATGACCTAGACCGACTGTCTGCTCACTTCCAGACCAATACTGGTCTATCGGTTGAGGATTTTATGCAGATTGATCTTGCCAACCTTTTACCAGACCTACCAGGCAATCTCAGTGGCATCAATCCCAACCGCTATGTCTTTTATCAGGATATTCTCTGTCCGCTCCTTGACCGACACATGACACCTGAACAGGACAAACCGCACTTTGCTCAGGCTGCTGAGACGCTTGCTGACATTAAAGAAAAAGCTGGCAACTATGCTTACCTCTTTGAAACTCAGGCTCAGTTGAACCGAATTTTAAGTAGCAAAGTGGATGTGGGACGACGTATTCGTCAAGCCTATCAAGCGGATGATAAGGAAAGTCTGCAAGAAATCGCAAGACAAGAATTACCAGAACTCAGAAGCCAAATTGAGCACTTCCATGCCCTCTTTAGCCACCAATGGCTGAAGGAAAATAAGGTCTTTGGCTTGGATACAGTTGATATCCGTATGGGCGGGCTATTGCAACGCATCAAGCGAGCAGAAAGCCGCATCGAGGCTTATCTGACTGGTCAGCTTGACCGCATCGACGAGCTGGAAGTGGAAATCTTGCCATTTACAGACTTCTACGCAGACAAGGATTTCGCAGCCACAACAGCTAATCAGTGGCATACCATTGCTACAGCTTCAACCATTTATACAACGTAGAAACAAGAACAGTGTCCCTTGTTCAGAGTGTTTCGCGTGAAACATCCCTTTCTTCAAAAGTACTCCACATAAAATAATTTGTGGAGTTTTTTCTATAATTAGTAGTTTAACCTAATCTGCAAATAGGAGTATACTAATAATGTAATCGTTATCAAAAGTCTAAAAAGGAATTTTTAGATGGATATCAAAATAAAAAGGGAGGAAATTATGAATAAGTTTTCAAAAACCTTGAGAGACAACTGGATCTTTCTCTTGATGGTTTTACCAGGGGCGCTCTGGTTGATTCTATTCTTCTACATTCCAGTATTTGGGAACGTGGTTGCCTTCAAAGACTACCACATGACCAGTAATGGTTTCATAGATAGTATCATGAATAGTAAATGGGTCGGACTCGATAATTTCAGATTCTTATTTAGTTCAAGAGACGCCTTTATTATCACACGAAATACTGTCCTCTACAATCTCGGCTTTATCTTTATCGGCTTGATTGTATCAGTAGGGATTGCCATTATCCTCAGTGAGCTCCGTTCTAAGAGAATGGTTAAAATCTTCCAAACTTCCATGTTGTTCCCTTACTTCTTGTCTTGGGTTATCATCAGTTTCTTTACAGATGCCTTCCTAAACATTGATAAAGGGGTGTTCAACCATTTATTGGAAACTCTTGGTCTCAAAGAAATCAATTTCTATGCTGACTTGGGTATCTGGCCATATCTCATACTTTTCCTAGGTATTTGGAAAGGCTTTGGATATAGCAGTGTCATGTACTATGCGACAATCATGGGAATTGATCCAACCTACTACGAAGCAGCAACAGTGGACGGGGCCAGCAAATGGCAACGAATTCGTAATGTAACCATTCCGCAGTTGACACCATTGGTAACCGTATTGACTATCCTTGCAGTCGGAAATATCTTCCGTGCAGACTTTGGTCTCTTCTACCAAATCCCACATAATGCTGGTCAGCTTTATAACGTAACCAACGTCTTGGACGTATATGTTTATAACGGTTTGACTCAGACAGCGGATATCGGGATGGCTTCAGCGGCAGGTCTTTACCAATCAGTTGTCGGTTTGATTCTGGTTATCCTATCAAACTTACTTGCAAGACGAGTTGATCCAAACTCAGCCTTGTTCTAGAAAGGAGGAGAATATGGCAGAAAAGAAAATTAAAAAAGAAAAAATTGATAATGTCGGCATTCACTCCTTCAGTAAGAAAGCGGATATCTTCTTCAGTATCATTTCTGGTTTGATCGCCCTATCTTGTATCCTACCCTTTGTATTCGTTATCGTGATTTCGGTGACAGATGAAAAGAGTATCCTGCAAAATGGATATAGCTTCTTCCCATCTCAATTTGGCTTAGACGGTTTTGAGTTCTTGGCACAGTTTAAGGATAAAATCCTCCAAGCCCTCTTCATCTCAGTCTTTGTAACAGTGGTGGGGACTATCACAAACGTTTTTATCACAACAACCTATGCCTACGCCATCTCGCGGACAACCTTTAAGTATCGCAGATTCTTTACGATTTTTGCCCTTCTTAGTATGTTGTTCAACGCTGGTTTGGTACCAGGCTATATTGTGGTGACTCGTTTACTTCAACTCGGTGATACAGTTTGGGCCTTGATTGTTCCAATGCTTCTCTCACCATTTAACATCATCTTGATGCGTTCCTTCTTCAAGAAGACTATCCCAGAAGCCATTCTTGAGTCCGCTCGTATCGATGGTGCTAGTGAGGCTCGGATCTTCTTCCAAATCTGTTTGCCATTGTCACTACCAGGTATCGCAACCATTACGCTCTTAACAGCTCTTGGTTTCTGGAATGACTGGTTCAACGCCCTTCTTTACATCAAGAGTGACAACTTGTATCCATTGCAATATTTGCTCATGCAAATCCAGCAAAATATGGACTACATCGCCAAAGCGGTCGGCCTCTCTGGTCAACTGGGCGTTGCACTACCGAAAGAAACAGGACGTATGGCCATGGTTGTGGTCGCAACCCTTCCAATCGCAATCTTGTATCCATTCTTCCAACGCTACTTTGTAAAAGGTTTGACTATCGGTGGTGTGAAAGAATAGTGCTTGTTGAGAAAAAATATTTCTCAGTTCCCAACTTCCCTTGTGTGAAGTTAATACTCTTCGAAAATTAAATTCAAACCGCGTCAACGTCGCCTTGCCGTATAGATGTTACTGACTTCGTCAGTTCTATCTGCAACCTCAAAACAGTGTTTTGAGCAACCTGCGGCTAGTTTTCTAGTTTGCTCTTTGATTTTCATTGAGTATAAGATCATTACATTGTTTATAAGTTTAAAAATAAAAAAAGGAGTTTTTGTCATGAAAAACTGGAAAAAATATGCTTTTGCATCTGCTAGTGTAGTCGCTTTGGCTGCTGGTCTTGCTGCTTGTGGAAACCTTTCAGGTAACAAAAAGGCTGCTGACTCAGCTTCAGGTGAAAAAACTGTTATCAAAATGTACCAAATCGGTGACAAACCAGATAACTTGGATGAATTGCTAGAAAATGCTAACAAAATCATCGGTGAAAAAGTTGGTGCTAAATTGGATATCCAATATCTTGGATGGGGTGACTATGATAAGAAAATGTCAGTTATCACATCATCTGGTGAAAACTACGATATCGCCTTTGCCTCTAACTATGTTGTAAATGCTCAAAAAGGTGCTTATGCTGACTTGACTGATTTGTATAAGAAAGAAGGGGCAGAGCTTTATAAAGCACTTGACCCAGCTTACATCAAAGGTAACAGCATTAACGGTAAAATTTACGCAGTTCCAGTTGCAGCCAACGTTGCATCATCTCAAAACTTCGCCTTCAACGGAACTCTTCTTGCTAAATACGGTATCGATATTTCAGGTGTCACTTCATACGAAACACTTGAGCCAGTCTTGAAACAAATCAAAGAAAAAGCTCCAGATGTAGTGCCATTTGCGGTTACTAAGAACTTCATCCCATCTGATAACTTTGACTACCCAGTTCCAAATGGACTTCCATTCGTTATCGACCTTGAAGGGGACACTACTAAGATCGTAAACCGTTACGAAGTGCCTCGCTTTAAAGAACACTTGAAGACTCTTCACAAATTCTATGAAGCTGGATACATTCCAAAAGACGTAGCAACAAGCGATACTTCATTTGACCTTCAACAAGATACTTGGTTCGTTCGTGAAGAAACAGTAGGACCAGCTGACTACGGTAATAGCTTGCTTTCACGTGTTGCAAACAAAGATATCCAAATCAAACCAATCACTAACTTCATCAAGAAAAACCAAACAACACAAGTTGCTAACTTTGTCATCTCAAACAACTCTAAGAACAAAGAAAAATCAATGGAAGTGTTGAACCTCTTGAACACTAACCCAGAACTCTTGAACGGTCTTGTTTACGGTCCAGAAGGCAAGAACTGGGAAAAAATTGCAGGTAAAGAAAACCGTGTTAAAGTCCTTGATGGCTACAAAGGAAACACTCACATGGGTGGATGGAACACTGGTAACAACTGGATTCTTTACATCAACGAAAACGTTACAGACCAACAAATCGAAGATTCTAAGAAACAATTGGCTGAAGCTAAAGAATCTCCAGCACTTGGATTCATCTTTAACACTGACAATGTGAAATCTGAAATCTCAGCTATCTCTAACACAATGCAACAATTCGATACAGCTATCAACACTGGTACTGTAGACCCAGACAAAGCTATTCCAGAATTGATGGAAAAATTGAAATCTGAAGGTGCCTACGAAAAAGTATTGAACGAAATGCAAAAACAATACGATGAATTCTTGAAAAACAAAAAATCATAAGATCAATTGATTTCGTGTATTCATTCCTAATTCCTAAAAATGTGATCACTGTTTTCCTCAGGTTTGTCTGGGGGAGGCAGTGATTTTTTGAAATAAAGACATAGATATTTCTGTTTCTCATTTCCCTTATTTTAACCATTCAGGAAATCTCAAGTACCATTTAGGATTTGGAGTAAGGATTTAGGAAAGTATCGCTTATATTAGAGATGTCTCGAGTTTACAAAGGAGAGTTCATATGAAAAAGTATCAACTTCTATTCAAAATAAGTGCAGTCTTGTCTTACCTATTTTTCGTATTTGGCCTTTCTCAGCTAACGCTTATAGTCCAAAATTATTGGCAATTTTCTTCCCAGATTGGCAATTTCGTCTGGATTCAAAATTTCTTGAGTTTGCTATTTAGTGGAGTCATGATTTGGATTCTGTTTAAGACAGGGCACGGCTATCTTTTTCGCATTCCGAGAAAAAAATGGCTTTGGTATTCGATTTTGACAGTACTAGTGGTAGTGCTCCAGATCTCTTTTAACGTTCAGACAGCTAAACATGTTCAGTCAACTGCTGAAGGTTGGGCTGTATTGATCGGTTATAGTGGGACCAACTTTGCTGAGCTAGGTATCTATATAACTTTGTTCTTTCTGACTCCACTTATGGAAGAGCTAATCTATAGAGGATTAATGCAACACGCCTTTTTTAAGCATTCGAGATTTGGCCTTGATTTGCTTCTTCCGTCAATTTTATTTGCTCTTCCTCATTTTTCAAGCCTGCCTAGTTTGTTAGATATCTTCGTCTTTGCAACATCTGGCATCATCTTTGCTAGTTTGACCCGCTATACCAAGAGCATTTATCCTTCCTATGCGGTGCATGTGATTAATAATATTTTCGCGACATTACCATTTTTGCTGACTTTTTTACACAGGGTATTTGGGTAAAATATTGGTATGAGAGTTAGGAATGATAGTTTATCAAATTTATAAGTGAGTTTCAGGAGGGAAATAAGAATAACAGCATTAAAATGGTTTGCAGGAGGAAGTGAAAGGCGTTGTGAAGCCATGACGATCATAGATAACCTACTGGAAGGTATAAACAATACGCCTCAACTTACTCCCTTGAAAAATCTGTTAGTGAGTTATAAAAGACGATTAGAGGACGATGGGACCTCTACCCCATTTATATTGAGTCAAATGAATGTTGACATCTCACGTGTATTGATTGACAATAAGCTGATGTTATCAGAAAGTCAATCCGAGCAGATCAAAAAATTGAGAGAATTATCTGCTATTCGCTATGGTTACTGATGAAGTGCAGGGATAAGCACCTTTCTACAATTTCCAGTCAAATAAATTGCATTCGTTTTCTCAAGCAGGTATACTAGTATAGTTAGATGAAAAATTCTGAAAATTTAAGAATAGAAAAGAGAACAAATCTTATGGCAAAAGATATTCGTGTCTTACTTTACTACCTTTACACTCCAATTGAAAATGCAGAGCAATTTGCTGCAGACCACTTGGCTTTCTGTAAATCAATCGGCCTTAAAGGTCGTATCCTAGTCGCTGACGAAGGAATTAACGGAACAGTTTCAGGTGACTACGAAACAACTCAAAAATACATGGACTACGTTCACAGCCTCCCAGGCATGGAAGACCTCTGGTTCAAGATTGACGAAGAAAGTGAACAAGCCTTCAAGAAGATGTTCGTTCGCTACAAGAAAGAAATTGTCCACCTTGGTTTGGAAGACAACGACTTTGATAACGACATCAACCCACTTGAAACAACAGGTGCTTACTTGTCTCCAAAAGAATTCAAAGAAGCTCTTCTTGACGAAGATACCGTTGTCCTTGACACACGTAACGATTATGAGTATGACCTCGGACATTTCCGTGGGGCTATCCGCCCAGATATCCGCAACTTCCGTGAGTTGCCACAGTGGGTTCGTGATAACAAAGAAAAATTCATGGACAAGCGTGTCGTGGTTTACTGTACAGGTGGTGTTCGCTGTGAGAAATTCTCAGGCTGGATGGTCCGTGAAGGCTACAAGGATGTTGGCCAATTGCACGGAGGAATCGCAACTTACGGTAAAGACCCAGAAGTCCAAGGTGAGCTTTGGGATGGGAAAATGTACGTCTTTGACGAGCGTATTGCAGTAGATGTTAACCATGTCAACCCAACCATCGTAGGGAAAGACTGGTTTGATGGAACACCATGTGAACGTTATGTCAACTGTGGAAATCCATTCTGTAACCGTCGTATCTTGACATCAGAAGAAAATGAAGACAAGTACCTTCGTGGATGCTCACACGAGTGCCGTGTTCACCCACGTAACCGCTATGTTTCAGAAAATGAATTGACACAAGCTGAAGTTGTCGAGCGCCTAGCCGCTATCGGTGAAAGCTTGGATCAAGCAGCTACTGTATAAGATTAAACAGTCCTCAGGGGCTGTTTTTCTATGCTTTTTACTCAAAAATCTAAAGTTTGTTTCTGTATCTTTCAGAAAAATAGGGTATACTATATGTAAACGATTTCAAAGGAGTCCAGTTATGACGAAAACATTTTTTATTCCAAATAAACAGAGCATTTTAGGAGAACAGGAAATTTTGACTGCCAAGTCTACCTTGGCCTTGCTAGACGGTTTGGAGTCACATAGCTATGATGCAGTCTATCTCCGTCAGCCTCTTAATCGTCTCGAGTATATCGAGTGTGCGATAGTGGGACAATCACAATTTCTTTTTAAGGTCAGTTATGCTGATGGTCAAAAGGCTTACCGTGTCGATCTTCCTGACCTACTAACGAAGACAGACTGGCGGATTATCAAGTCATTTTTAGATGCTCTGCTTGCTTATACAGGAACTGAGATTGAAGGATTAGATGGTTTTGATTTTGAAGCTTATTTCCAAGCAAGTATTCAAGCCCATCTGACAGACACTGCAGCCCGTTTTACGATTTGCCAAGGAATTTTTAATCCTGTTTTCTTTAGTCATGAGGACTTGAAAAGCTTTTTAGAGGCAGATGGTTTGGCACAGTTTGAAGCGCGTGTACGTGCAGTTCAAGAGACAGACGCCTACTTTGCAAGAGTTTCCTTCTATCAGGATGGAGAAGACCAAGTGCACGGTGTTTATCATCTGGCTCAAGGAGTCAAGACAGTGTTACCGAGAGAACCATTTGTTACTGCTGCCTATATTGAGCAATTGGTGGATAAGGAAGTCAAGTGGGAGATTGACTTGGTTCAAATCACAGGAAATGGCTCTAAACCAGAAGACTATGAAGCCATTGCCCGATTGGACTATGCAAGATTCCTAGAGTCACTACCAAAAGCATTTTACCAGCAATTAGATGCCAATCAATTAGAAGTACAACCCATCCTAGGACAAGATTTTAAAGCATTAGCACAAGAAGAGTAAATCAGAAGCAGGTCAATCGACTTGCTTTTTGATATATAAAAAATCCTGCCATGGAAGACAGGATTGCTACTCAATGAAAATCAAAGAGCAAACTAGGAAGCTAGCCGCAGGCTGCTCAAAACACTGTTTTGAGGTTGTAGATAAGACTGACAAAGTCAGGAACATATATCTACGGTAAGGCGAAGCTGACGTGGTTTGAAGAGATTTTCGAAGAGTATGAAGTTTAAAGAAAGGTCAAGATACGAAGATAATCTCCAATCAGTGCCACTTCAGCTACAAAGAAGAGGAGGATAATAACTCCGTTCACAAGGACAGATAAGAATAACTGATAGAAGGAGTCGGTTTCACTTGCTTGACTAGGTCTCGTAATGATATGGAGACTGGCAAGCAGAATGATTCCAATGCTAATCACACACAAAAGGGCTGTAAATCGCAGGCTATTAAAGAAGGCAAAGAAACTAGCAATAGCAGTGAGGAAGATTGGAATTGCCAAGAGTTGACTATATTGTTGGAGAATCTTTTCTAGCGTCCAGTCCTTTTCTTGGTAGATAAATCGTCTCACGACGAAACTACCCAAGAGGAATGAAAAGAAGAAGAGTGTTGTTGCTACTAGGATAGAGATAATCGAAAAGAGATTTAATGAAGCAAATTGTTCAGGGAAGTGATTATGCATAGTTGCTATATGTCCATAGTAAGCATGTTTGATGTGGTAGATACTAAAGAAAAAGGAAGATGCAGAAAACAGAATGAGCAAGAGAAAGGCTGTGTAACTGTGTGTGCTACTTGTTTCAAGACTGCTTGTAGGAGATTTGATTGCTTCCACTAGCCAAGACCAAAAATCAAGCGCTTGCTCTTTCCATCTATCCGTAGATTTTGGAGCTTGGTCGGGGATATAGGGACTTTCTAAGGATTGACTGATAAGAAGGGGCTCTTTCGTGGTTGGTTTTTGCTGAGGAAGTGCTTCTTGACTCTCTTCAGCTATAGTGACTTTTTCTGTTTCTTTAGAAAGATCTTGCTCTTCTTCAGTAGAATCTAATGCTTTCTTTTCTTCTATTTCTGTTCTTGCTTCACTGTCTTCAGGCGTTTCAATTGTCTCTTTTTGCTGGCTTTCCAGTTCGACTTCAGCTTGAGAGACTTCCTCCTCTACTTGAGTATTTTTTTCAATTGGTGTATCGAGATCGGCTATCGTTTCTTCAGTCTTGTCTGCAATATTTTGGGATTGTTCATCAGGCTTGTTCTTGCTTGTTGTTTTTACAAAATCATTACTTTCAAACCATTCTTGTTTCATGGTAGAACCTCCTTTTTAGTGGGTTATGTGTCATAGTGGTCGATATAAATAGGTTTATTAAGGTCTGTTAGCTGTAGTTTCAAGACTAATATAATCATCAGCCTTAGCGATGAGTTGACCTTTTGCATCAGTTTTTTCAGTTTTGTAAGGGTTGCTTAATTCGTTGGGGTGGCGTTGACTCTCATCTCTCGATAACTGATAAATAGGACCATGGTGACTCGAGAGGTCTAAGTTAATTTCTTGGCTTTCTTTTTGAGTTAGCATGATACTGAGCGCATTTTTAGAAGATAGTTCTACTTTACCATATACTTTAATATTTTCAGCGTGGAAGTGATTCTCTGTTGACTCTAGCTGACTATCTGTAAGGTCTGTATCAAAGATATTAATGATATTGGGTGTCGTGAATTTGCTGTTTTTGATACGACTTCCTTCAATTCGGAGGATATAGCTGTTTGTATTGAGGGTCGCATTTTCAAGAGTGGCATTAGTGATACTGGTTTGACCGCGATTGGTTGAGACGTTGATTCCTTTTAGACTTCTTCCTTTTGGAACTTGTAGAATAACTTCTTCAAAACGACGAGAGTAGTTACTTGCGACATGGAGAATCCCGCCAATTCCAGAAGAGAGAAACGGACTTTCAGACAGTTTCTTATCAGTGAGGCTTAGAGTTTTGTCGTTTTGATTTGTGACAAGATCATGGTGAGCAGAAATAGATGGATGATAAGAAATGTGGATTTGATCATCGAAAGAGTCTGTGATGGTCAGTGCGTGTTGATGGAGAGTAATCTCTAGGTTTTCGACTTCCTTGCCAAAGGTCAACTCTTCCATCCGACTATCATAGACAGGCTCCTTGGACATGGCAAGTAGGCTCTTAATTCCGTCAGATTGGATGCCTACAAAGAGCAGGATAAAGCCGATAATGGTAGTCACCACACCAAAAATGAGAAATCCTTTTGTCAATTTACGCATGCTGGTCACCTCTCTTTCCTTTTTTGAGAACAAATTGCACCAGGCGAACAATGAGTAGGCCGAAGAAGCGGGCTACATAGGAAATACCTAGTAAGACTAGTGAAGAAGCACCGATGGCTAGTAAACCAGAGCCGAAAATCAAGATAAAGGCTGATTTAGCTTGGGCGAGGATAGTGAAACTTTCAACTAAAAATAGGAATCCACCGATGATACCAAGTATGGAAACTACAAAGAAAGCCAGAATGACAGTCAAAGCGGCCACAAGGATTGCGAAAAGAGCCAAGAGAATGGCGATTCCTAAAGGAATACCGATGGGTGCTGCAAGGAGGGCTAACAAGGCGATATGCAAAATTTGTCGGTTATTCTTTTGAGCGGGTGCTTCATTGATTTTTTTATCGAGAAGATTGGAGAGAACTTCGTGGGCCGCTTCTTTGGGAGTTCCCAAGCTAGCGATGAGTTCTTCTTCTCCTTCGACTCCAGCATCGTCAAAGAGTTCCCTGAAATAGTCCATGGCTTCAATTTGGTCAGCCTGAGGCAGTTTTTTGAGATAGAGTTCTAGCTGAGTCAGGTATTCAGTTCTTGTCATGGCGGATACTCCCTTCTATGATGCCATTGATGGTGTCTGTATAAAGTGCCCATTCATCTTTTAGGGTCACGAGCTGTTCTATACCACCATTTGTCAAGGAGTAGTATTTGCGCATGCGACCTTGGAACTCTCTAGAATAGGTTGTCAGAAAGCTATTGCCCTCCAATTTTTTGAGAATGGGATAGAGTGTAGATTCTTTGATATTAGCGATCAGCTTAATGGTTTGGCTAATCTCATAACCATAAGAATCATCCTGCTCCAGTACGGCCAAGATGAGAAATTCAATCAAGGCAGAGGATGTTGGAAAGTACATGGGGAACCTCCTTTTCTAATGTGTAAGATTTTTATATATAATTTTTCTACACATACATTGTACATCTAAATGAAAGCCCTGTCAAGAGAAATGTATAAAATTTTTATATATAAAAAACTTCTAGCTAAAACTAGAAGTTTAGAGGATTTTATCAGCTCTGTCTACTGTAAAGAGGGCCACGGTCATGATGATATCGACGAGTAAGAGGGCAGCTACAGCTGGCACCCAAGAGTGGAAAAGGTCAAAACTGTAACCAAAGAGGGTTGGCCCAAAGGCTGCTAGGATATAGCCTCCTGTTTGAGACAAACCAGACAATTGGGCAGTCTTTTCAGGGGCGCTTGTCTTAAGTGAAAAGTTGACCATGAGATAAGGAAAGAGGGCGCTTGTGGCGGTTCCGATGAGGAGATGGCTGACAAGCCAGTAAAAGAAATTACCGACTGGGAAAAAGAGCATAGAAATGCCGACCAC
>CAURES010000019.1:0-22954 GCA_963523725.1 uncultured Streptococcus sp. | reverse complement strand
AACTGACTTCGAGTGAAATTGAATGGCTGGTAGAAGGCTATGTGTCAGGAACTGTTCCTGATTATCAGATGTCTGCTTTTGCTATGGCTGTTTATTTTAAAGGAATGACGACACGAGAAATCTCTGACCTAACTATGAATATGGTTCAGACAGGCCAAGAGTTTGATTTATCAGCTATTGAAGGGGTTAAGGTTGACAAGCATTCTACTGGGGGTGTTGGTGATAAGGTGACCTTGATTTTGGCTCCTCTTGTTGCAAGCTTTGGTGTTCCTGTGGCCAAAATGAGTGGTCGTGGTCTCGGCCATACTGGTGGAACAATTGATAAATTGGAGTCTATCAAGGGCTATCAAGTGGAACGCAGTCAAGAGGATTTTATTCGTCAGGTTCAGGATATTGGTGTATCGGTCATTGGGCAATCAGACCAACTGGTTAAAGCTGATAAGCTTCTCTACGCCCTACGTGATGTGACAGCAACTGTCGACACGATTCCTTTGATTGCGAGTTCGGTGATGAGCAAGAAAATTGCGGCAGGGGCGGATGCTATTTTGCTAGACGTGACTGTCGGTGAGGGTGCCTTCATGAAGACGGTTGATGAGGCGCGTGAGTTGGCTCAAACTATGGTGGAACTTGGTAAGGCAGTTGGTCGGAAGACGGTAGCAGTGATTACCGATATGAGCCAGCCCTTGGGACGAGCGATTGGAAATCGTCTGGAAATCCTTGAAGCATTGGAGATTTTACAAGGTCAAGGCCGTCAGGATATTACCCACTTCATATGTGAGTTGGCTCAAATTATGCTTGGACTGGCAAATGTAAATAAGACAGTTGAAGAAGTCCGCCAACATCTTGAAAATGGACAAGCGCTTGCTAAGTTTGAGGAGATGGTCCAAGCCCAAGGTGGAGACTTGGAAGACCTCTATCGTCCAGTCAATGTGTCACATGTGGTGGAAATCCCTGCCCAGGAAACGGGTGTCATTTCAGCTCTTCCAGCTATGGAATTTGGGCTTTATGCTATGAGACTGGGGGCAGGCCGTGCAGTCAAGTCTGATGCCTTAGACTATGAAACAGGAATTGTTTTTGAAAAGAAAGTTGGAGATTCCGTTCAAAAGGGAGAAATTGTTGCAAAAGTATACACAAATGGAAAAATTTCTCCTCAGCTAGTTACAGATTTTCAAAAATATGTTAAAATAAATGATAGGGTGCAAAGTTTACGAGAAATTATAGAAATTATCTCATAAACCGCAGGAGAATCCGAATATGAAATTAAATAAATATATCGATCATACGCTTTTAAAACAAGATGCAACAGAAAATCAAATTGATTGTTTGTTGTCTGAGGCTAGAGAGTATGATTTTGCCAGTGTTTGCGTTAATCCGACCTGGGTTGAACATGCTAAAAAAGGGCTTGAAGGCACAGATGTCAAGGTCTGCACAGTAGTAGGTTTCCCCTTGGGAGCAACAACTTCAACTGTGAAAGCTTTTGAGACAAAAGAAGCTATCCAAAATGGTGCAGATGAGATTGATATGGTGATCAATGTTGGGGCTCTCAAATCAGGCAATTTAGCCTTGGTTGAATCGGACATCCGCGCTGTTGTAGAAGCAAGTGGTGACAAGTTAGTGAAAGTCATTATTGAAGCTTGCCTGCTGACCGACCAAGAAAAAGTTGTGGCTTGCCAATTAGCTCAAAAAGCTGGAGCTGACTTCGTAAAAACTTCAACTGGCTTTTCAACTGGTGGCGCTACGATAGCAGATGTTACATTAATGCGTGAAACAGTTGGTCCTGAAATGGGTGTCAAGGCTGCTGGTGGAGCTCGTTCTTATGCAGATGCTCTTGCCTTTGTGGAAGCAGGTGCGACCCGTATTGGAACGTCAGCTGGAGTAGCCATTTTAAAAGGAGAATTGGCAGATGGCGACTACTGAGTTGATTGAACTGGCAATTGAAACCAGTAAACATGCCTATGTCCCCTATTCTCACTTTCCTATCGGAGCAGTTTTAGTGGCAAAAGACGGAAGTGTTTACACGGGAGTGAATATCGAAAATGCTAGCTATCCTTTGACAAACTGCGGTGAGAGAACAGCCATTTTTAAGGCTGTATCTGAAGGGCAAAGAGAATTTTCAGAGCTGATTGTTTATGGTCAAACTGAAAAACCAATCTCACCATGTGGTGCTTGTCGCCAAGTAATGGTCGAATTTTTTGAACAAGATCTAAAAGTGACCTTAGTCGCAAAAGATAAATCGACGGTCGAGATGACGGTCGGGGAATTACTTCCATATTCTTTTACAGACTTAAACTAGTCTGAGTCGCTCTCTGAGTGGCACGGTCCTTGTGACCAATCAATCCATACTTGCAACATCGTTGCACATCTTATTTAGGAGGTTCAGTAATGAACAAGAAACAATGGCTAGGCCTTGGTCTAGTTGCAGTGGCAGCAGTTGGACTTGCTGCATGTGGTAACCGCTCTTCTCGTAACGCAGCTTCATCTTCTGATGTGAAGACAAAAGCAGCAATCGTCACTGATACTGGTGGTGTTGATGACAAATCATTCAACCAATCAGCTTGGGAAGGTTTGCAGGACTGGGGTAAAGAACACAATCTTTCAAAAGATAAAGGTTTTACTTACTTCCAATCAACAAGTGAAGCTGACTACGCTAACAACTTGCAACAAGCGGCTGGAAGTTACAACCTAATCTTCGGAGTTGGTTTTGCCCTTCACAATGCGGTTGAAGAAGCAGCTAAAGAACATTCTGACTTGAACTATGTCTTGATTGATGATGTGATTAAAGATCAAAAGAATGTTGCTAGCGTAACATTTGCTGATAACGAAGCTGCTTACCTTGCGGGTGTTGCAGCGGCTAAAACAACTAAAACAAAACAAGTTGGTTTTGTAGGTGGTATTGAGTCAGAAGTTATCTCACGTTTTGCAGCTGGATTTAAAGCTGGTGTTGAGTCAGTAGATCCATCTATCAAAGTACAAGTTGACTATGCTGGTTCATTTGGTGATGCTGCTAAAGGTAAAACAATTGCAGCAGCACAATACGCAGCTGGTGCAGACGTTGTTTACCAAGCAGCAGGTGGAACAGGTGCTGGTGTCTTTGCAGAAGCAAAATCACTCAACGAAAGCCGTCCTGAAAATGAAAAAGTTTGGGTTATCGGTGTTGACCGTGACCAAGTAGCAGAAGGTAAGTACACTTCTAAAGATGGCAAAGAATCAAACTTCGTTCTTGTATCTACTTTGAAACAAGTTGGTACAACTGTAAAAGATATTTCTAACAAGGCAGAAAAAGGTGAATTCCCTGGCGGTCAAGTGATCGTTTACTCATTGAAAGATAAAGGGGTTGACTTGGCAGTAACAAACCTTTCAGAAGAAGGTAAAAAAGCTGTCGAAGATGCTAAAGCTAAAATCCTTGATGGAAGCGTAAAAGTTCCTGAAAAATAATGGATGGAAGTCATTTCTTAGGAAGCGGCCCTCGGCCGCTTTTTTAAGAGTTGAGACAAAGTCATTTTGTCTCAGTAAAGCTTGCTACTAGACAAACTAGCAAGTTTTATTGAAATAAAATAAGACTCTGAAAGGAAGAGCACATGGCACACGAAAATGTCATTGAGATGCGTGATATTACCAAGGTGTTTGGTGAATTTGTTGCCAACGACAAAATCAACCTGCACCTACGAAAAGGTGAAATTCATGCACTTTTAGGAGAAAATGGGGCTGGTAAGTCCACGCTCATGAACATGTTAGCAGGGCTTCTTGAACCAACCAGTGGTGAAATCGCAGTCAACGGTCAAGTTGTCAACCTCGACTCACCATCTAAAGCAGCTAGCTTGGGAATCGGAATGGTTCACCAGCACTTTATGTTGGTAGAAGCCTTCACAGTGGCTGAAAACATCATTTTAGGAAGTGAATTGACTAAAAATGGTGTGCTAGATATCGCTGGAGCTAGCAAAGAAATCAAGGCTCTTTCTGAACGTTATGGCTTAGCTGTGGACCCTTCTGCCAAGGTGGCAGACATCTCAGTTGGAGCCCAACAACGTGTAGAAATTTTAAAAACCCTTTATCGGGGGGCTGATATCCTTATCTTTGACGAACCAACGGCTGTTTTGACTCCATCAGAAATTGATGAGTTGATGGCTATTATGAAAAATCTTGTCAAAGAAGGAAAATCAATTATCTTGATTACTCACAAGTTGGACGAGATTCGCGCAGTTTCTGACCGCGTTACAGTTATCCGTCGTGGGAAATCAATTGAAACCGTCAAAATTGCAGGGGCTACTAATGCTGATTTGGCAGAAATGATGGTAGGACGTTCTGTTTCCTTTAAAACAGAGAAACAAGCATCTCAACCAAAAGAAGTGGTCTTGTCAATCAAAGATTTGGTGGTCAATGAAAACCGTGGTGTTCCAGCTGTGAAAAATCTGTCCTTGGATGTTCGAGCGGGAGAGATTGTTGGTATTGCGGGGATTGATGGAAATGGTCAGTCTGAACTGATTCAAGCCATCACAGGTCTTCGCAAGGTTGAATCTGGTAGCATTGAGCTAAAAGGAGATTCAATTGTAGGCTTGCACCCACGACAGATTACAGAGTTGAGTGTTGGGCACGTTCCAGAAGACCGTCACCGTGATGGTTTGATTTTGGAAATGATGATTTCTGAAAATATTGCCCTTCAAACCTACTACAAAGAACCACATAGTAAAAATGGAATTTTGAACTATTCAAATATTACTTCTTATGCTAAAAAGCTAATGGAAGAGTTTGATGTTCGTGCTGCCAGTGAATTTGTTCCTGCAGCTGCACTCTCAGGAGGAAATCAACAAAAAGCAATTATTGCTCGTGAAATTGATCGAGATCCTGATCTCCTTATCGTCAGCCAGCCAACTCGTGGGTTGGATGTCGGTGCCATTGAATATATCCACAAACGCTTGATTGAAGAGCGTGATAACGGGAAGGCTGTCCTTGTTGTCAGCTTTGAATTGGATGAGATTTTAAACGTCTCAGACCGTATTGCCGTTATCCACGATGGTAAGATTCAAGGTATTGTGTCACCAGAAACAACCAATAAACAAGAACTTGGTGTCTTGATGGCTGGTGGAAACTTGGGAAAGGAGAAGAGTGATGTCTAAAAAATTACAACAAATTTCGGTTCCCTTGATTTCTGTCTTCCTAGGAATTTTACTTGGAGCCATTGTCATGTGGATCTTTGGTTATGATGCTATTTGGGGCTACGAAGAATTGTTCTATACAGCCTTTGGTAGCTTACGTGGGATTGGGGAAATCTTCCGTGCTATGGGGCCTCTAATCTTGATTGCTCTTGGTTTTGCCGTTGCCAGTCGTGCAGGTTTCTTTAACGTCGGGCTTCCTGGTCAGGCTTTGGCTGGTTGGATTCTAAGTGGTTGGTTTGCCCTGTCGCATCCAGATATGCCGCGTCCCTTGATGATTCTAGCAACCATCGCGATTGCCTTGATTGCTGGTGGAATTGTCGGCGCGATTCCGGGTATTCTGAGAGCCTATCTGGGGACGTCAGAGGTTATCGTAACCATCATGATGAACTACATTGTCTTGTATGTAGGGAATGCCTTTATCCATGCTTTTCCTAAAGACTTCATGCAAAGTACAGATTCGACCATTCGTGTTGGGGCTAATGCAACCTATCAGACACCTTGGTTGTCTGAGTTGACTGGTAACTCGCGGATGAATATTGGTATTTTCTTTGCCATCATTGCCGTTGCGGTCATTTGGTTCATGCTCAAGAAAACGACTCTTGGTTTTGAAATCCGTGCGGTTGGTCTTAATCCACATGCTTCAGAATATGCTGGTATTTCTGCAAAAAGAACGATTATCCTCTCAATGATTATTTCAGGTGCTTTGGCAGGTCTTGGTGGAGCTGTTGAAGGACTTGGAACCTTCCAGAACGTCTATGTTCAAGGGGCGTCATTGGCTGTTGGATTTAACGGGATGGCGGTTAGTCTGCTTGCGGCCAACTCACCAATTGGTATTCTCTTTGCAGCCTTCCTATTTGGTGTTCTCCAAGTTGGAGCCCCTGGTATGAATGCGGCGCAGGTACCGTCTGAGCTTGTCAGCATTGTGACAGCGTCTATTATCTTCTTTGTCAGTGTTCATTACCTTATCGAACGCTTTGTCAAACCGAAAAAACAAGTTAAAGGAGGTAAGTAAAGATGTCTATTACAACCTTGCTCACCCTCTTGGTGTCTTCTATGCTGATTTACTCAGCACCCCTCATCTTTACAAGTATTGGTGGTGTTTTCTCTGAACGTGGTGGTGTGGTAAACGTCGGTCTTGAAGGAATTATGGTTATGGGTGCCTTTTCTGGAGTTGTCTTTAACCTTGAATTTGCAGAACAATTTGGAGCAGCAACTCCTTGGTTATCCTTGCTTGTGGCAGGATTAGTTGGTGGTCTCTTCTCTATCATCCACGCAGCAGCGACGGTTCATTTCCGTGCAGACCATGTTGTCAGCGGTACGGTATTGAACTTGATGGCGCCAGCCTTGGCTGTTTTCTTAGTGAAAGTTCTTTATAACAAAGGACAAACTGACAACTTAAGTCAGACTTTTGGACGCTTTGATTTCCCAGTTTTGGCAAATATCCCAGTTATCGGTGATATCTTCTTCAAGTCAACAAGTCTGCTAGGTTATATCGCGATTGCCTTCTCATTCCTTGCTTGGTTTATCCTTTTCAAGACCCGTTTTGGTCTTCGTCTCCGCTCTGTCGGTGAACACCCTCAAGCAGCGGATACCTTGGGAATCAATGTCTACAAGATGAGATATTTAGGGGTTATTATTTCAGGTTTCCTAGGTGGAATTGGCGGAGCGATTTATGCTCAATCCATCTCAGTTAACTTCTCAGTAACAACTATTGTTGGACCTGGATTTATCGCTCTTGCTGCGATGATCTTCGGAAAATGGAATCCAATTGGAGCCATGCTATCTAGTCTCTTCTTTGGACTTTCACAAAGTTTGGCTGTTATCGGATCTCAATTGCCATTTCTACAAGGAGTTCCTGCGGTTTACCTTCAAATCGCACCTTACGTTTTGACAATTCTTGTCTTGGCAGCCTTCTTTGGAAAAGCAGTCGCACCAAAAGCAGATGGTATCAACTATATCAAATCAAAATAAGCATACAAAAAACGTCAGTTCAAATGAATGAACTGGCGTTTTATTTTTTAGGATTTTGATGGGTCAAGTTTAGTCCCCAAGGGACCAAATTTTCAGTTTTATTTTTGATACGAGCGATATTGTCCTTATGACGAATGATAATCAAATTAGCCAGTGCTAGGATAATAGCGATGAAGAGAGGGTCATAGTTGCTCAGGATAAAACCAAAAAGTGGAAAGAGTAGAACTCCGATAACAGCTGCGATAGATGCTGTGACACTGGAAAGTGAAATCATACTACCAAGATAGAGGGTTCCAAAGAAAACAACCGCAAGGTAGAGGCAGAAGATAGGCGCAAATCCGAAAATCACACCAGCACTGGTTGCGACAGCCTTACCACCCTTAAATCCTGCAAAGATAGGGAAGGTATGGCCGATTACAGCTAAAAGTCCAAAGATAAGAGGCGAAACACCTTGAAGATGAAACATAATCGGAAGCAGTGTTGCTAGGGTTCCTTTGAAAAAGTCAATTACAAAGGTTGCCATACCCGCTTTCTTGCCTAAAATGCGGAAGGTATTAGTTGTTCCTGTGTTACCAGAACCATGTTCGCGCAGATTGATTTGAAAGAATACTTGTCCAATCCAGAGACCAGACGGAATCGAACCCAGCAGATAGGCTAGGATTAATAAAACTATTGTAATCATACTCCTATTATATCATGAAATGGAAAAGAAAGGCAGAGAATCTCTTCTGAAATTGTCACACCGGAGAAAGAAAAATTTTGCAAAATCCTTGGAAAACTTGTAGAATAGTAAAGATGAACGAATAGGAGGTTCCTTGTGTCAAAAAAGGAAATCAATATTAACAATTATAATGATGATGCCATTCAGGTGCTAGAAGGGTTGGATGCGGTCCGTAAACGTCCAGGGATGTATATCGGATCGACTGATGGGGCAGGTCTCCACCACCTCGTCTGGGAAATCGTCGACAATGCAGTCGATGAGGCCTTGTCTGGATTTGGTGACCGTATTGATGTGACCATCAATAAAGATGGGAGTTTGACTGTGCAAGACCACGGACGTGGGATGCCAACTGGTATGCACGCGATGGGAATTCCAACTGTTGAGGTTATCTTTACCATTCTTCATGCTGGAGGAAAATTCGGTCAGGGTGGCTACAAGACATCTGGTGGTCTCCACGGGGTTGGTTCTTCTGTTGTAAATGCTCTATCTAGTTGGTTAGAGGTAGAAATCACTCGTGACGGTGCAATCTACAAGCAACGTTTTGAAAATGGTGGCAAACCTGTTACGACTTTGAAGAAAATCGGTACAGCGCCTAAGTCTAAGACAGGTACAAAGGTTACGTTTATGCCTGATGCGACTATCTTCTCTACGACAGACTTCAAGTACAATACCATCTCAGAGCGTCTTAATGAATCAGCCTTTCTCTTGAAAAATGTGACCTTGTCTTTGACGGACAAGCGTACAGATGAAGCGATTGAGTTCCATTATGAGAATGGGGTACAGGACTTTGTTTCTTATCTAAACGAAGACAAGGAAACCTTGACACCGGTTCTGTACTTTGAGGGGGAAGATAATGGTTTCCAGGTGGAAGTAGCTCTTCAGTACAATGATGGATTTTCAGATAATATTTTGTCCTTTGTTAATAACGTTCGTACCAAGGACGGTGGAACGCACGAGACAGGACTCAAGTCTGCCATTACCAAGGTTATGAATGACTACGCGCGTAAGACGGGACTTCTCAAGGAAAAAGATAAAAACCTTGAAGGGTCAGACTATCGTGAGGGACTAGCGGCTGTTCTTTCTATCCTTGTTCCTGAAGAACATTTGCAGTTTGAAGGACAGACCAAGGACAAACTAGGAAGCCCACTAGCTCGTCCAGTTGTGGATGGAATAGTGGCTGATAAGTTGACCTTCTTCCTCATGGAAAATGGAGAATTGGCTTCGAACCTCATCCGCAAGGCTATTAAGGCCCGTGATGCTCGCGAAGCGGCACGTAAGGCGCGTGATGAGAGCCGTAATGGTAAGAAAAATAAAAAAGACAAGGGCTTGTTGTCTGGGAAATTGACCCCAGCCCAGTCTAAGAATCCGGCTAAGAATGAACTCTATCTAGTCGAGGGGGATTCTGCCGGAGGTTCTGCCAAACAAGGCCGTGACCGCAAGTTCCAGGCAATATTGCCTCTTCGTGGTAAGGTTATCAATACAGCCAAGGCCAAGATGGCAGATATCCTCAAAAATGAGGAAATCAACACCATGATTTATACCATCGGTGCGGGTGTGGGAGCAGACTTTTCTATTGAGGATGCTAACTATGACAAGATCATTATCATGACCGATGCCGATACCGATGGAGCTCATATCCAGACCTTGCTCTTAACCTTTTTCTACCGCTACATGCGTCCGCTAGTTGAGGCAGGCCATGTTTATATCGCCCTTCCGCCTCTTTACAAGATGTCCAAAGGCAAAGGCAAGAAAGAAGAAGTGGCCTACGCTTGGACGGACGGAGAACTAGAAGAACTCCGCAAACAGTTTGGTAAAGGTGCTACACTTCAACGTTATAAAGGTCTCGGTGAGATGAATGCGGACCAGCTCTGGGAAACAACTATGAATCCAGAAACCCGTACCCTCATCCGTGTCACGATTGAAGACCTAGCACGCGCAGAACGCCGCGTCAATGTCCTCATGGGTGACAAGGTCGAACCACGCCGTAAGTGGATTGAGGATAATGTCAAGTTTACGCTGGAAGAAGCGACAGTTTTTTAAGTTAGTTTTTAATGAATGGGTATAAACATGAGAACTGAAACAGAAATGCTCGATGTAATCTTAAAGACTGCTGAAACCTTACAAGTTGCGGCTGTCGCCATGTCTGGTTCACGGACAAATTCACAAGCACCACAAGATGAATTTCAAGATTACGATGTAGTCTATGTTGTAGAGAATCTGGACGAGCTGATTACAGATTTATCTTGATTGGACCAGTTTGGCAAACGCATTATCGAGCAAGAAGTTGGTCTTGGTCAACGTCGTTTATACCTCATGCTCTTTGAAGATGGAAATCGAATTGATCTAACCTTCTGTCCAAAACAACAAATTCAAGAGTGGGTAGATAGCGAAGCGGAATTCATAGTTTTAGAAGATAAGAAGGGATTATTTGAGTACTATTCTCCCAGTCCTCAGCGTTTCTGGATGAGTTCAGCTAGTGAGACAGATTTTAAAAATTCCTGTAATGAATTTTGGTGGGTGTCAGCCTACGTGGTTAAAGGGATTTGTCGCAAACAAGTCATCTATACGACGGACCATCTCTATGGTATTTGTCAGCAAGAGTTGTTGAAGGTATTGGCTTGGAAGGTTTCAAGTGATAGGGGGAAAGTCGAAATCGGCAAGAACTGCAAGTATCTCTTTAATCATTTGCCAGTTGAAAAAGAGAAGGAGCTATCTAATCTTCTTGATTTTTCCAGTTTAGACAAAATCACTCAGTCTCTATTTGCTACGATGCAACTTTTCCACAGAGAGGCTCAGTCCCTTGCTCAAAAGATGGATTTTGACTACGATAAAGAAGTAGCTGAGAAGATGATTGAGTATGCTGAGGAGAGACTTCTTAATCGCTAACTAACTAAAGACCTTAATTTAAAAGATTAAACTACAGAAAGAGTCGTTTGGTTATTTGTAGTAACTGAACACGGGACTAATTCCCGTAAAATATCTTTTACTGTATAAAAAACTACTCTATATTCTTTGAAAGGAGTTGAACACGCCCTCAATGCTGGGTGAAAAAGATAAATTCTCTTGCGAACATCGCTCGCTTTAAGAATTTTCTATTTTCACTTGATATTTTACGGGCTCTGTATCCTATATGAGTAACATTCAAAATATGTCCTTGGAGGACATTATGGGAGAGCGCTTTGGTCGCTACTCCAAGTACATCATTCAAGACCGGGCTTTGCCAGATATTCGGGATGGATTGAAGCCGGTTCAGCGTCGCATTCTTTATTCGATGAATAAGGATGGCAATACCTTTGACAAGAGTTACCGTAAGTCGGCCAAGTCTGTCGGGAATATCATGGGGAATTTTCACCCACACGGGGATTCTTCTATCTATGATGCCATGGTTCGTATGTCACAGGACTGGAAAAATCGTGAGATTCTAGTCGAAATGCACGGTAATAACGGTTCTATGGACGGAGATCCGCCTGCGGCTATGCGTTATACTGAGGCGCGTTTATCTGAGATTGCAGGCTACCTTCTTCAGGATATCGATAAAAAGACAGTTCCCTTTGCTTGGAACTTTGACGATACCGAGAAAGAACCGACAGTCTTGCCAGCAGCCTTTCCAAATCTTTTGGTCAATGGTTCGACTGGTATTTCGGCTGGATATGCCACAGACATTCCACCTCATAATTTAGCTGAGGTTATCGATGCGGCGGTTTACATGATTGACCACCCAACTGCAAAGGTTGATAAACTCATGGAATTCTTGCCTGGGCCAGATTTCCCTACAGGAGCTATCATCCAAGGCCGTGATGAAATCAAGAAAGCTTATGAAACTGGGAAAGGGCGCGTGGTTGTCCGTTCCAAGACTGAGATTGAAAAGCTAAAAGGTGGTAAGGAACAAATCGTTATTACTGAGATTCCTTATGAAATCAACAAGGCCAATCTAGTCAAGAAAATCGATGATGTTCGTGTCAATAACAAGGTGGCAGGTATTGCTGAGGTTCGTGATGAGTCTGACCGTGATGGTCTTCGTATCGCTATCGAACTTAAGAAAGACGCTAATACGGAGCTTGTTCTCAACTACCTATTCAAGTACACCGACCTACAAATCAACTACAACTTTAATATGGTGGCGATTGACAATTTCACGCCTCGTCAGGTTGGGATCGTTCCAATCTTGTCTAGCTACATCGCCCACCGTCGTGAAGTGATTTTGGCGCGTTCACGCTTTGACAAGGAAAAGGCTGAGAAACGTCTCCATATCGTCGAAGGTTTGATTCGCGTGATTTCGATTTTGGACGAAGTCATTGCCCTTATCCGTGCTTCTGAGAATAAGTCGGACGCCAAGGAAAACCTCAAGGTCAGCTATGGTTTTACAGAGGAGCAGGCTGAGGCTATCGTTACCTTGCAACTTTACCGTTTGACCAATACAGACGTAGTTGTCTTGCAGGAAGAAGAAGCAGAACTTCGTGAAAAAATCGCCATGCTGGCGGCTATTATTGGGGATGAACGGACCATGTACAATCTCATGAAGAAAGAGCTTCGTGAGGTCAAGAAGAAATTTGCGACTTCTCGTTTGAGTAGCTTAGAAGATACTGCGAAAGCAATCGAGATTGATACAGCTAGTCTGATCGCCGAGGAAGATACCTATGTCAGCGTGACCAAGGCAGGTTATATCAAGCGTACCAGTCCACGTTCTTTTGCAGCTTCAACGCTGGAAGAAATTGGCAAACGTGATGACGACCGTTTGATTTTTGTTCAATCTGCCAAGACAACCCAGCATCTCTTGATGTTCACAAGTCTTGGAAATGTCATCTACAGACCAATCCATGAATTAGCAGATATTCGCTGGAAGGATATCGGAGAGCATCTGAGCCAAACCATCACAAACTTTGAAACTAACGAAGAAATCCTCTATGTGGAAGTCGTGGATCAGTTTGATGATGCGACAACCTACTTTGCTGCGACTCGTCTCGGTCAAATCAAGCGTGTAGAACGAAAAGAATTCACTCCATGGCGGACCTACAAGTCTAAGTCAGTCAAGTATGCTAAGCTCAAAGACGAGACAGACCAGATTGTAGCAGTGGCTCCAATTAAACTGGATGATGTTCTCTTGATTAGTCAAAACGGTTATGCCCTGCGTTTCAATATTGAAGAGGTTCCTGTTGTTGGTGCTAAGGCTGCAGGTGTCAAGGCTATGAATCTGAAAGAAGATGACGTCCTCCAATCTGCCTTTATCTGTAACACCTTATCCTTCTACCTCTTGACTCAGCGTGGTAGCTTGAAACGTGTTTCTATTGAGGAAATTCCAGCAACAAGCCGTGCCAAACGAGGACTTCAAGTCTTGCGTGAGTTGAAAAACAAACCGCATCGTGTCTTCTTAGCAGGAGCAGTTGCAGAGCAAGGCTTCGTTGGTGACCTCTTTAGTACAGAAGTGGACGGGAATGACCAAACACTGCTTGTTCAATCTAACAAAGGAACGATCTATGAAAGTCGATTACAAGACTTGAACCTGTCAGAACGAACAAGTAACGGTAGCTTCATCTCTGACACGATTTCAGATGAAGAAGTTTTTGATGCTTATCTTCAGGAAGCTTATACAGAATTTGAATCTAAGAGATGATAAAAAAATGAAAAGCTTTTCATTAAAAAATTTCTTAAGCTATAGATTTAAGAGTTGAATTTGACTATATATACAAAAACGAACAGTGCTGATTTCCAACGGATAGGGACTTAAGCCTGGTCGTTTTCTTGTTTTTAGTGGTATAGACCACTCTTTGTTTAAATGTAAAAATATTAACATATGTTGAGTTATTCAATCTAGGTTAATAAAAAATAATAAATTTTTAAGAAAACGATTGCATCTATAATATTTTTATGTTATACTCTTATTGTTTCAAGAAAGCGCGTTCGAGAAATAATTCGTTCAAATATATAGGAGTTTTGTATGTCTCAAAACAAACAAGATAAAGGATTTCGTTTTTCTATTCGTAAACGTAGCGTTGGAGTATGTGGTGTTGCCATTGCAACATTTTTGCTAGGTTCTAGCCTTGTATTTCAAACAAATGTAGTAAAAGCAACAGAACCAAGCGTTGCTGCAGTTGCTGGTGAAAATATTGCTGCTCATAAGTCTGCAAGTCAGAGTTCGACTTATTACGATGCAGATGCTTCTAGAGCGGTTGACGGTAATCGAGATAATAATTACAGACATCACTCAGTTACTCATACAAATTTTCAAGATCATTCTTGGTGGAAAGTTGATCTAGCAAAAGAAGAAGGTGTGGGAACTGTTCGTATTTACAATCGTGGAGATGGGGATGTAGCAAATCGTTTATCTAATTTTGATGTTATTTTGTTAGATAAAGATGGTAAGGAAGTAACTCGTCAACATGTCGATAGCTTAAACAATCAACCAACAATTGATGTTCAATTCTCAGGAGTTAATGCACGATATGTAAAAATTGAATTAAATAAATCTAAAACTCCTCTTAGTTTGGCAGAAGTTGAAGTATATCGTGCTGTAAAAGAAGAAAGAGTAGTAGCAGATAAGAAAACAGAAAACCAAGTTAAAACAGAAAGTAAAGCTAAAAAAGATTATACTGCAGAGCTAAATAACTATTTATTTGGTTTAAATTACGATAAACTAAATATTTTAACTAGAAAAGGCGAAGCATTAGAAAATTACACTAATACAAGCACAAAACAACAAGGAAATGAATTTGTGGTTGTGGAAAAAGTGAAGAAAAACCTTTCTAATGGTTCTGCAGATGTTGCTATTAATGGTAACGGAGATATCTTCTTAGGTGCTTTATTTAAAGCAAATCAAGACCTTCTAGAAAACAAACCACAACAAATTAGTTTAGATCGTAGCAAAGGTAGAATCAGTGTTGATTTACCTGGAATGGTAGGCGGAGATAGCTATGTAGATGCTAATCCAACTGCAAGTGGTATGCAGGAAGGTGTGAATACCTTGTTAAATCGTTGGCATGAAAAATATGCTGCGAAAAATCCTGCTCCAGCACGTATGCAGTACGAATCAACTTCTGCTTACAGCATGAATCAATTGAAAGCAAAATTCGGAAGTGATTTTGAAAAAGTCGGTGTTAATTTGAAAATTGACTTTGAGGCTGTGAACAAGGGTGAAAAACAAGTTGAAGTTGTTGATTTTAAACAAATTTACTATACTGCTAACTTTGATGCTCCAAAAAAACCATCAGATGTAATTGCTCCAGGAGTAACGGTTGATCAATTGAAAGCACGTGGAATTGATGACAAAACACCTCCTGTATACGTGTCAAGCGTTTCATACGGACGTCAAATGTATGTCAAATTTGAAACAACAAGCAAGAGTACAGAGTTGAAAGCAGCAATTAATGCTGTCATCAAAGGGGTGCCTATTAAACCAGAATCTGAATGGGCACGTGTCTTGAAGAATACAACTGTAACAGTTTCAATCGTAGGTGGAAATGCTGATGGCGCTGCACGTGTTGTGACAGGTACAGTAGAAGATTTGAAGAAATTGATTCAAGAAGGAGCTACTTTCAGTACACAAAACCCTGCTGTTCCAATTTCTTATAAGACTGCATTCTTGAAAGATAATCAAGTAGCCACAATTCAAAGCAATACAGACTACATTGAAACTAAAGTGACTTCATATAAAAATGGTTACCTCAAATTACACCATAAGGGAGCTTATATCGCTCGTTACTATGTTTACTGGGATGAAGTAACTTATGATAAGGATGGAGTTGAAAGCATTCGCTCACGTCAATGGGAAGATAATGGTAAAAACAGAACAGCTGGTTTCCAAACTGAACTTCAATTTAGAGGAAATGTGCGCAATATTCGCGTGAAGATTCAAGAAAAAACAGGTCTTGTTTGGGAACCATGGCGTACAGTTTATAATCGCACAGACCTTCCTCTTGTTCAAAAACGTACCATTGTTAACTCAGGTACAACATTAAGACCAAAATACGATGAAAAAGTTGAAAATAACTAATTTTTCACTTGTAAAAGGAATCAGTTCTAAGAGCTGGTTCTTTTTCTTTATAATATTCCTCCGTAATCAAAAATCAACAAAGACAGTCAATTATTTCTTATCAATCCATTGATTAGCATTCCAGTTTATCCTATCTACTTTTTGACTTTTGTATGTTTCCCTAAAAATGGAGTTTTAGGTCAGCCTTTTGAAGAAAAATTATTAATGGGGTGAAAATTGGTAAATCTGAGCATAATTTCTTGTAAAAAATTCTAAAATCCTTTAAAATAAAAGAGTTGGAGGAATTTATGAATGTAAATCAAATTGTACGGATTATTCCTACTTTAAAAGTTAATAATAGAAAATTAAATGAAACATTTTATATAGGAACCCTTGGCATGAAGGCCTTATTAGAAGAGTCAGCCTTTCTGTCACTAGGTGATCAAACAGGTTTAGAAAAGCTGGTTTTAGAAGAAGCTCCAAGTATGCGCACTCGTAAGGTAGAGGGAAGAAAAAAACTGGCTAGATTGATTGTCAAGGTGGAAAATCCCTTAGAAATCGAGGCCTTATTAGCTAAAACAGATTCGATTCATCAATTATATAAAGGTCAAAATGGCTACGCTTTTGAGATTTTTTCACCCGAAAATGATTTGATTTTGATTCATGCAGAAGATGACAGAGCAAGTCTAGTAGAAGTAGAAGAAAAGCCTAGATTTCAAACAGATCTGGAGTCAATTTCTTTAAGTAAATTTGAGATTTCTATGGAATTACACCTCCCAACTAATATCGAAAGTTTCTTGGAATCATCTGAAATTGGGGAATCCCTTGATTTTATTCCAGCACAGGGGCAGGATTTGACTGTGGACAGTACGGTTACCTGGGACTTATCTATGCTCAAATTCTTGGTCAATGAATTAGATTTAGTAAGTCTGCGCCAGAAGTTTGAGTCTACAGAATATTTTATTCCTAAGTCTGAAAAATTCTTCCTTGGAAAAGATAGAAATAATGTTGAATTGTGGTTTGAAGAAGTATGAAGTGGACCAAGATTATTAAAAAAATAGAAGAACAAATCGAGGCAGGGATTTATCCCGGAGCCTCTTTTGCGTATTTTAAGGACAATCAATGGACGGAGTTCTATTTAGGCCAGAGTGACCCAGAGCATGGCTTGCAGACAGAGGCAGGACTCGTTTATGACCTAGCTAGTGTCAGCAAGGTTGTTGGGGTTGGCACCGTTTTTACCTTCTTGTGGGAAAATGGTCAATTAGATATTGACAGACCGGTAACAGATTTTTTACCAGAGAGTGATTATCCAGACATCACTATTCGCCAGCTCTTGACTCACGCAACAGATCTTGATCCTTTTATTCCCAATCGTGATCTTTTAACAGCTTCTGAATTAAAGGAAGCTATGTTTCATCTCAAGAGACGAAGTCAGCCAGCCTTTCTTTATTCGGATGTCCATTTTTTACTTTTGGGCTTTATTTTGGAAAGAATCTTTGATAAGGATTTGGATGTGATTTTACAGGAACAAGTTTGGAATCCTTGGAGAATGACGGAAACCCAATTTGGGCCTGTTGAGCTTGCTGTTCCAACCGTCAGAGGTGTCGAGGCAGGTCTGGTACATGATCCCAAGGCTCGCCTCCTGGGCAGACATGCAGGGAGTGCTGGTTTGTTTTCGACTGTAAAGGATTTACAAATCTTTTTAGAACACTATTTAGCAGATGATTTTGCAAGAGACTTGAGTCAAAATTTTTCTCCTTTGGATGACAAGGAACGTTCTTTGGCATGGAATTTGGAAGGAGATTGGCTAGACCATACGGGCTATACAGGTACCTTTATCATGTGGAATCGTCGGAAGCAAGAAGCGGCCATTTTCCTATCGAATCGCACCTATGAAAAGGATGAGAGGGCTCAATGGATTGTAGACCGCAATCAAGTGATGGACTTGATTCGCAAAGAATAGTAAGGAGAGACATGTCAAATAGTTTAAAAGGGACTCTATTAACAGTTGTGGCTGGGATTGCTTGGGGCTTGTCAGGAACGAGTGGGCAATACCTGATGGCACACGGAATTTCGGCTCTGGTTTTAACTAACTTACGACTTTTTATCGCCGGTGGGATTCTCATGCTCTTGGCTTATGCCACTGCAAAGGATAGAATGCTGGCCTTTTTAAAGGATAGAAAGAGTTTGCTGTCTCTTCTCATTTTTGCTCTAATTGGTCTCTTCCTCAATCAATTTGCCTATCTAACTGCTATTCAGGAGACCAATGCAGGTACCGCGACAGTGCTTCAGTATGTTTGTCCTGTCGGGATTTTGATTTATAGCTGTATCAAGGATAAGGTGGCGCCGACACTGGGAGAGATTGTTTCTATCATATTAGCCATCGGAGGAACCTTCCTGATCGCAACACATGGGCAGTTGGACCAGTTATCCATGACACCTTCTGGCCTATTCTGGGGGCTCTTTTCTGCTCTGACTTACGCCCTGTATATCATTTTGCCCATAACCTTGATTAAGAAGTGGGGTAGCAGTTTGGTCATTGGTGTAGGAATGGTCATAGCAGGTTTGGTCGCCCTTCCTTTTACAGGAGTTCTACAGGCCGCTATCCCGACTAGTCTTGATTTTCTCCTTGCTTTTGCAGGTATTATCCTTATCGGGACTGTCTTTGCCTATACAGCCTTTCTAAAAGGAGCCAGTCTGATTGGGCCGGTCAAGTCAAGCTTGTTGGCTTCAATTGAGCCAATTTCGGCGGTTTTCTTTGCCTTCCTAATCATGAATGAACAATTTTATCCCATTGATTTTCTTGGTATGGCAATGATATTGTTTGCTGTAACTCTGATTTCTTTGAAAGATTTACTCTTAGAAAAATAAAAAGACTCTTTGTCCGTGACAGAGAGTTTTTGCGTAGTATTTTATACTCAATGAAAATCAAAGAGCAAAATAGGAAACTAGCCGC
Organism: uncultured Streptococcus sp.; assembly: GCA_963523725.1. GTDB lineage: Bacteria > Bacillota > Bacilli > Lactobacillales > Streptococcaceae > Streptococcus. The sequence goes on along the minus strand of CAURES010000019.1, from coordinate 4,187 downwards.
AGGCTGTACTTGAGTACGGCAAGGCGACGTTGACACGTTTTGAATTTGATTTTCGAAGAGTATTAATTGTTTTCAAGATAAAATTCAAAACGTTCGCCTACATACTGACTTTTTACGTATTCAAATGCAGTACCATCTTCTAGGTAGGAAACCTGAGTCAGACCAAGAATAGCATGTCCTTTTTCAACTTCTAAATAGTGGGCGATTTTTTCCTTAGCAAGGCGAGCATAGATGGTCTGCTGTGATTTGCCAATACGGTAGCCATGTTTTTGTAGAGTTTGGAAGAAATGACTGGTGATTTCTTCTTTTTTAAAGTCCTTAATGAATTTTTCAGGAATAGAAGCAACTTCATAAACCAGAGGAACTTGGTCGGCATAGCGAACCCGTTCCATTCGGATAATATTTTCCGTTGGAGAAATGCCTAACTTGGCAACTTCTTGCTCATTGGGAATGGTTTTTCTGTAGGAAATGAGCTGGCTAGAGGGAACTTTACCTTGGGACTTAACAATTTCAGTAAAACTGGTTGTCCCTCGCATCTTTTCTTGTACTCGAGTACTGGAAACAAAGGTGCCGCTTCCTACACGTCGCTCTAAAACTCCTTCTTCGACCAAGAGGGAAATAGCTTGGCGGAGGGTCATGCGACTGACCGCAAACTGCTCTGCTAAGTCTCGTTCACTAGGAAGCCTCTCCCCAATAGCCCAACGATGTTCGTCAATATCCTTTTTAATCTGATCATGGATTTTCATATAAGCAGGTAGCATATTTTTCACTTCATTTCTATCTTTTCTCTATTGTACCTCAATAAACTAGAAAAAGTCAATCTTCGCCTTGTTTATACTCTTCGAAAATCAAATTCAAACTACGTCAGCGTCGCCTTACCGTACTCAAGTACAGCCTGCGGCTAGCTTCCTAGTTTGCTCTTTGATTTTCATTGAGTATTAGTTGGTAATTCGCCCTTATTTGTGATAGAATATTGGAAAAAGATATTTCTTTTGAGAAAGGAAAAAGATGAGCAACATATCAACTGATTTGCAAGATGTAGAAAAAATCATCGTATTGGACTATGGTAGCCAGTACAACCAGCTGATTTCACGCCGTATCCGTGAGATTGGTGTGTTTTCAGAACTAAAAAGCCATAAAATTTCAGCTGCTGAAGTTCGTGAAATCAATCCTGTGGGAATTATCCTTTCAGGTGGTCCAAACTCTGTATATGAAGATGGTTCATTCGATATTGACCCAGAAATCTTCGAACTCGGAATTCCTATTTTGGGAATCTGTTATGGTATGCAGTTATTGACCCATAAACTTGGAGGAAAAGTTGTTCCTGCAGGTGATGCTGGAAATCGTGAATACGGTCAATCAACCCTAACTCACACACCATCAGCTCTTTTTGAATCAACACCAGATGAACAGACTGTTTTGATGAGCCATGGTGATGCGGTTACTGAGATTCCTGCTGACTTTGTTCGTACTGGAACATCAGCTGACTGCCCTTATGCAGCCATCGAAAACCCAGATAAACACATTTACGGTATCCAATTCCACCCAGAAGTTCGTCATTCTGTATACGGAAATGATATCCTTCGTAACTTTGCCCTTAACATTTGTAAGGCTAAAGGCGACTGGTCAATGGATAACTTCATTGATATGCAGATCCAAAAAATTCGTGAAACTGTTGGTGATAAACGTGTCCTTCTTGGCCTTTCAGGTGGGGTTGACTCATCTGTCGTTGGAGTTCTTCTCCAAAAAGCGATTGGCGATCAATTGATCTGTATCTTCGTGGATCACGGTCTTCTTCGTAAAGGAGAAGCGGACCAAGTTATGGACATGCTTGGTGGTAAGTTTGGTTTGAATATCGTCAAAGCAGACGCTGCTAAACGTTTCCTTGACAAACTTGCTGGCGTTTCTGACCCTGAACAAAAACGTAAAATCATCGGTAACGAGTTTGTGTATGTATTTGATGACGAAGCAAGCAAGCTCAAAGATGTGAAATTCCTTGCTCAAGGTACCTTATACACAGACGTTATCGAGTCTGGTACGGATACAGCTCAAACTATCAAGTCACACCACAACGTGGGTGGTCTTCCAGAAGACATGCAGTTTGAATTGATCGAACCACTCAATACTCTTTACAAGGATGAAGTTCGTGCCCTAGGTACAGAGCTTGGTATGCCAGACCACATCGTATGGCGCCAACCATTCCCAGGACCAGGACTTGCGATCCGTGTCATGGGTGAAATAACTGAAGAAAAACTTGAAACAGTTCGCGAATCAGATGCTATCCTCCGTGAAGAAATTGCCAAAGCTGGCCTTGACCGCGATATCTGGCAATACTTCACAGTTAATACAGGTGTTCGTTCAGTCGGTGTTATGGGTGACGGTCGTACGTATGACTACACGATTGCAATCCGAGCTATTACCTCTATCGATGGTATGACTGCTGATTTTGCCAAAATTCCATGGGAAGTGCTTCAAAAAATCTCAGTACGTATCGTAAACGAAGTGGATCATGTTAACCGTATCGTCTACGATATTACAAGTAAACCACCTGCAACAGTTGAATGGGAATAGTCATCTAAGGACTAATTTATGTAGTTTAATGAGCCAGTATCATTGGATACTGGTTTTTACTTTTCTAGACTTTTTGACTACTTGTTAAAATTGGTTTATATTCGATAGTTTAACAATTACTATACAAAGCTTAAAATATTAGAATTGTCAAAACAATCTGTCCAGGCTTGATTTTATCCCTTATTTACTATAAAATGAGAAGGAAAAACGTCAAACTTTTATATTGCAAATAGGAGAAAACATGACAAAAACATTAAAACGTCCTGAGGTTTTATCACCTGCAGGGACTTTAGAGAAGCTAAAAGTAGCTGTTCAGTATGGGGCAGATGCTGTCTTTATCGGTGGTCAGGCCTATGGTCTTCGTAGCCGTGCAGGTAACTTTACCTTTGAACAGATGGAAGAAGGCGTCCAGTTTGCTGCCAAGTACGGTGCCAAAGTCTATGTAGCTGCCAATATGGTTATGCACGAAGGAAATGAAGCTGGTGCTGGTGAGTGGTTCCGTAAACTGCGTGATATCGGGATTGCAGCAGTTATCGTATCTGACCCAGCCTTGATTATGATTGCAGCGACTGAAGCACCAGGTCTTGAAATCCACCTCTCTACCCAAGCAAGTGCAACTAACTATGAAACCCTTGAGTTCTGGAAAGAACTGGGCTTGACTCGTGTCGTTTTGGCGCGTGAGGTTTCGATGGAAGAATTAGCTGAAATCCGCAAACGTACAGATGTTGAGATTGAAGCCTTTGTCCACGGAGCCATGTGTATTTCTTACTCTGGTCGTTGTACTCTTTCAAACCACATGAGTATGCGTGATGCCAACCGTGGTGGATGTTCTCAGTCTTGTCGTTGGAAATACGACCTTTACGATATGCCATTTGGGAAAGAACGCAAGAGTCTGAAAGGTGAAATTCCTGAAGAATTTTCAATGTCAGCTGTTGATATGTCCATGATTGACCATATCCCAGATATGATTGAAAATGGTGTGGACAGTCTCAAGATTGAAGGACGTATGAAGTCTATTCACTATGTATCAACAGTAACCAACTGCTATAAGGCGGCTGTTGATGCTTATCTAGAAAGTCCAGAGAAGTTTGAAGCTATCAAGCAAGACTTGATTGATGAGATGTGGAAGGTTGCCCAACGTGAATTGGCAACAGGTTTCTACTACGGTACACCATCTGAAAATGAGCAGTTGTTTGGTGCTCGTCGTAAAATTCCTGAGTACAAGTTTGTCGCTGAAGTGGTTTCTTATGATGATGCGACACAAACAGCAACCATTCGTCAACGGAATGTCATTAACGAAGGAGACCAAGTAGAGTTTTATGGCCCAGGTTTCCGTCACTTTGAAACTTATATCGAAGATTTACATGATGCCAAAGGCAATAAAATTGACCGCGCTCCAAATCCGATGGAACTCTTGACAATCAAGGTTCCACAACCTGTTCAAGCAGGAGACATGGTTCGCGCTCTCAAAGAGGGTCTCATCAATCTTTATAAGGAAGATGGAACCAGCGTCACAGTTCGTGCTTAATAAACATGTAGGAGATGAAAGCTTTCTAGTTGCTTTCCCTTTAATTCTTCTTACTAAAAGAGCATTAGGTTAAAGAAAATATATTAAT
>CAURES010000018.1:0-23131 GCA_963523725.1 uncultured Streptococcus sp. | reverse complement strand
TAGGATAGATTTAATTGTTGAATAGTCGCTTGAATATCCAAATTTTGAAAGGCTGGATAAGTAGATAAATCCATAATCAAATCTTGTAAACGACTGTAGATAGTCTGGCTAGTCGCAATCAAGCTGGTCAACTGATTAACCAAAATCGGTAAGAGATAGACTACCCCAATGACAAGGCCCCACACCAAGGCACACAAGGTTAGTAGAATACCAATGATACGATTAATTTTGAAATATTTTTGTAAAAAATTTACAATAGGATTGGTCAAATAATATAAAAAACCACCTAGAAGAAAAGGAATCATGATGGTGTTTGCTACGCTTACAAAAGGCGTGATAATCGCCCCCATCTCTCTCCATAAATAAAAAATGATTGTTAATAATAAAATTTCACTGGTCCAAAAAAATAATTTATTCTTACGAAACATGAGCTACCTCCATTCATCTATTTTACCATACTTTCAAAAAAGCTTCTTTCTTCTATCATGAAACTGGGAATATTTTTTTCTTTATGTTAGAATAAACTTACTATGAAAAAAATCATTTTAACTCTCTTAAGTCTATCCCTTATTGGATCAGCATCTACTGTTGCTGCCCAAGATTTTAATATTGCTGCTAAACATGCGATTGCTGTTGAGGCCAATACTGGTAAAATTCTCTATGAGAAAGATGCAACTCAACCTGTCGAAATTGCTTCTATAACAAAACTGCTTACCGTTTACCTGGTCTATGAAGCACTCGAAAATGGAAGTATCACACTATCCACCCCAGTAGATATTTCTGATTATCCTTATCAATTGACGACAAATTCTGAAGCCAGTAATGTTCCTATGGAGGCCCGTAATTATACTGTCGAAGAGTTGCTTGAAGCAACTCTGGTATCTAGTGCCAACAGCGCCGCTATTGCCCTAGCTGAGAAAATTGCTGGCTCTGAAAAAAACTTCGTTGATATGATGCGGGCCAAACTCCTGGAATGGGGAATCAAAGATGCCACGGTTGTCAATACAACTGGTCTGAACAACGAAACTCTCGGAGATAACATTTACCCAGGGTCTAATAAAGATGATGAAAATAAGCTCAGTGCTTATGATGTCGCTATCGTTGCCCGCAACCTCATCAAAAAATACCCACAAGTCTTGGAAATCACCAAAAAACCTTCTTCTACTTTTGCTGGAATGACAATTACTTCAACCAACTACATGTTAGAAGGTATGCCTGCTTACCGTGGTGGTTTTGATGGGCTAAAAACAGGAACAACAGATAAGGCTGGAGAGTCTTTTGTTGGTACTACTGTCGAAAAAGGCATGAGAGTCATCACAGTTGTTTTAAATGCAGATCATCAAGGTAATAATCCTTACGCTCGCTTCACAGCTACATCTTCACTAATGGATTATATCTCTTCTACATTCACACTTCGCAAAATCGTTCAACAAGGCGATGCCTATCAAGATAGCAAAGTCCCCGTACAAGATGGAAAAGAAGATACGGTAACTACAGTGGCCCCAGAGGATATCTATCTAATTGAACGTGTTGGGGGTCAATCTTCCCAATCTATTCAATTCACACCTGATTCTAAAGCAATCCTCGCACCACTTGAAGCTGGAACAGTGGTTGGCCATTTGACTTACGAAGACAAGGATTTGATTGGTCAAGGTTACATTACCACAGAACGTCCTAGTTTCGAAATGGTAGCAGAAAAGAAAGTTGAAAAAGCTTTCTTCTTAAAAGTTTGGTGGAATCAGTTTATCCGATTTATCAACGAGAAATTATAAAACATACTGAGCAAAAGATTGCTCTAAAATAGAAACAGACCAATAAGGCTTTAAAGTCAAAAACGCATAGTATCAGGCATTAAAAAACTTGATATTATGCGTTTTATTGTGGTAATATTTACTTCATTTTCTCCTAAAATTGAATTTTATCTCATTCTTTTTTGAGATATTTTATTCATTAGTTTAGGAAGACAATTACTAATTTCCGTTGGCAAGACCACATAATGTTCTTGAGATAGTTCTTGGGCTATGGCTGAATGAAGATGGGTCGCTACTATCACACGTTCATAGAGACTGGCCTGTCGAAATTGGCCTGCAAATCCTGCAATCATTCCAGCCAGTGTATCTCCCATTCCCCCAGTCGCCTGATAGGGACCGCCAACTTGTAACTGGTAATAATCAGATTGGCCAACTTGCCAAATACGAGTAGCTGGACCTTTCTCTACCAAAATTGTTCCTTGAGGAAAGGAAGTCAGGGCACTAGATGTTGTATCTTCCTTTTGTTTTTCAATAGCAATACCAGACAGCTTTTCCCATTCTTTTTGGTGGGGAGTTAGGATAAGCTGGTTAGATGGAAACGACAAACTTGTCCTAGCAAGGATGGTTAAGGCCCCTCCGTCTACAATCAAAATCTGATTCTGTTTTAAGCCAGCAAAAACCTGTTTTACTAGATTTTCTCCAAAAGTATCGTCTCGTAAACCAGGTCCCATTAAGACAACTTCTGCCTTCTCCAACTGCTCTTTTAACAATTGCTGGTCTTGAAGAGAAAAGGCCATAGCCTCAGGTAAATGACTGTGCAAAGCTGGGATATTTTCCCTATCTGTTCCAACGGTTACCAATCCTGCACCACTTTTCACAGCTGCCAAAGCAGCCATAATGATAGCACCACCATAAGGATAAGTCCCACCCAGCAACAGCAGACGACCGTAGTCTCCTTTATGACTTGTACGAGAACGTTCAATAATGACTTTTTCTAGTAAGGTTTGATCAATCACTTTCATCTTTTTTCCTCTCGCATTTATTATACAACAAAAAGGAGGCGCATACCTCCTTTTATAAACTTATTTCTAAAATTTAATATTCATTTCTGCCATTTTAGATATAGCTATAGAAAATACACTCTCTTCAGCGATTTTTCTCTTATTTTCTATCCAATGTCCGAAGGGCTGCCTGATAGGTTTGCTCCATCAGCATAGTAATGGTCATAGGACCGACACCTCCAGGAACTGGCGTAATATGGCTAGCAAGTGGGGCAACTGCCTCATAATCAACATCCCCACAGAGCTTACCATTTTCATCGCGGTTCATCCCGACATCGATGACAACCGCACCAGGTTTTACAAAGTCAGCAGTCACAAACTTGGCACGACCGATTGCAACAACCAGAATATCTGCTTTAGCAGCTACCTTGGCAAGATTATGGGTGCGTGAATGGGTCAAAGTCACTGTAGCATTCTTTGCCAAAAGAAGCTGGGCCATGGGTTTTCCAACGATATTGGAACGACCGATGACGACAGCATTTTTACCTTCTAATTCAATCCCATATTCATGAAACATTTCCATAATTCCTGCAGGTGTCGAAGGAATCATGACTGGATGACCAGACCAGAGACGCCCCATGTTTAAGGGATGGAAACCATCCACATCCTTTTCTGGGTCAATGGCCAACAAAACTGCCTCTTCATCAATATGTTTTGGTAATGGTAACTGGACCAATATCCCATGCCAAGCTGAATCTTGATTGTATTTGGCAATCAAGTCTAACAATTCCTCTTGAGTAATGGTCTCTGGAACTCGCACTACTTCGCTACGGAAACCAGCCGCAAGGGCTGACCTCTCCTTGTTGCGAACGTAGACTTGGCTGGCTGGATTGTCCCCAACCAAAATCACTACCAAACCAGGCACTAGACCTGTTTCTTCTTTTAGTTTTGCAGTCTTTTCAGCCAACTGTCCTTGTAACTTAGCTGCTAAATCCTTCCCATCAATAATCTGTGTCATATCACTTCTCTTTTCTTTCAAATATCTTCCATTATACCAAAAACTGCTAGTACCCTCTAACACTTCTTTCCTAGGCTATCCTATAGTTTCAAACTATAAGAAAAAGCTCTGGTTGAGCTTTTCACTAATCTTGTCTTGAAATTTTAAAATAGATTATAAAACCTTACTCAAGAAGTCCTTAGTCCGTTGTTCTTGGGTTTGTTCAAAAATCTGTTCAGGTGTTCCGTCTTCAACAACCACACCGTCTGCCATAAAGATAACACGATCTGCCACCTCGCGGGCAAATCCCATCTCATGTGTTACGATAACCATGGTCATTCCTGACTTGGCTAAGTCTTGCATAACAGCCAGCACCTCACCTACCATTTCAGGGTCCAAGGCTGAAGTTGGCTCATCAAAGAGTAAAACATCTGGTTCCATAGCTAAACCACGCGCGATGGCAATCCGTTGTTGCTGACCACCTGACAAACTCTGTGGATAAGCAACTGCCTTATCTGGCAAACCAACTTTTTCCAAAAGCTCTTTGGCCCTCTTCTCAGCCACTGCCTTGCTCTCACCTTTGGTCTTGATAGGTGACAAGGTGATATTTTCCATCACAGTCATATTAGGAAAGAGGTTAAATTGTTGGAAAACCATGCCCATCTTCTCACGCATGGCAAACAGGTCATTCTTCTTGTCCGTAATATCGACTCCCTCAAAGATAACCTTCCCCTTGGTTGCTTCTTCCAACAAATTCATAGAGCGAAGCAAGGTAGATTTCCCGCTCCCTGAAGGACCGATGATAACGACAACTTCTCCTCTTTTAATCTCGAGGTTGATGCCCTTCAATACTTCATTCTTTCCAAATGATTTATGTAAATTTTCAATTTTTATCAAGGTTTCTGTCATTATTTTTTATCTCCTTGTCCCATACGTTTTTCAAAAGCTTTCAAGGCTACGGTCAAAATAGAGGTCATAATCAAGTAGTAAAAGGCTGCAAATAAAAGTGGTGTCAAAGGCAAATAGGTTGTTGTAGAAACTGTTGTAGCCCCATTCCACAACTCCATAACCCCAATAGCTGATAAGAGGGAACTATCCTTGATAATGGTAATAAATTCGTTCCCCAATGCTGGCAAGATATTTTTGATTGCTTGTGGCAAAATCACATATCTCATAGCATTTTTAGGACGAATCCCTAGCGAATAAGCCGCTTCTAGCTGACCTTTTGGAACTGCATTAATCCCAGCACGAACAGTCTCAGAAACATAAGCACCACTGTTCATAGAGATAATCAAAATCCCTGGAATCAGACGAGAAAGATCAACACCTAAAATTCCAACCTGAATAGTCGGAGCATTGATGTGCATAAGGGCAAAGGCAATCATAATCTGAACCATCATCGGTGTCCCACGGAAAATCCAAACGTACAGGTTGGCGAGCCAAACAAGCGGTTTAAACTTTGAACGTTGCCCAAAAGCCAAGACAACACCCAAAATAGTTCCCAAAAAGACAACACAGATAGAAATGAGAACCGTCACGACAGCCCCATAGTTAAAATAAGGTAAATACTTAGGTAAAAAAGAAAAATTCATAGTCACACTGCTTTCTAAAATAGAATACTGTATGATTATAACATAGGTTGAATTAAAATTCAAACTTTTTATCTGATTTATTCAAAAAAACTTAAAACTAGTAGATTTAGCGAGAAATCTTAGTTTTTTCTAGGCAAGTTGGCCTCCTTTATGGTAAAATAGTAACGATAAGAAATGAAGGAGAATCAAAATGGAATCACATTTGGTTAGAATCATCAACCGCCTTGAAGCAATGGCAAAAGACGGCGGAAATTTAAAACGTAATTTTGAACGCGAAGGAGTTGTTGTTGCAGAAGTTGCATACAGCCACGACGAAGAAAACGGCTCAATCTTTACCCTTCGTGATGTAGAAGCTCGCGAAACTTATACTTTTGATAGCATTGACTTGATTGCAATGGAGATTTACGAACTCCTTTACTAATCTAAAACTAGTCGGGATTACCCCTGCATGTCTAACCAAAATCCTTTTTGTCTCACAAATAGGATTTTTTTATAGTCCAAATCCACAAATATTTTCATTGTAACAACTTCTCAAAGCTGCAATCTTTTTACTTGCTTTACACCCCAATCCTGTTATAATGAGAGTATAGAAATTTGACTATTTTTGACCTTTGGACAGGTCAGGCTAAAGAAAGAAATGAGGTAGATGTATGCTTTGTCAAAACTGTAAAATCAATGACTCAACAATTCATCTTTATACCAATCTTAATGGAAAGCAAAAACAAATTGACCTCTGTCAAAACTGCTATAAGATTATCAAGACAGATCCTAACAATACCCTCTTTAAAGGTATGACGGATCTGAACAATCGTGACTTTGATCCCTTTGGTGATTTCTTCAATGACCTAAACAATTTCAGACCTTCTAACAACACTCCTCCGACTCCCCCAACCCAATCAGGTGGAGGTTACGGTGGAAACGGCGGTTATGGTTCCCAAAATCATGGATCCGCTCAAACTCCACCACCAAGCCAAGAAAAAGGCCTGCTAGAAGAATTTGGTATCAACGTAACTGAAATTGCCCGTCGTGGAGATATAGACCCTGTTATTGGGCGCGACGATGAGATTATCCGTGTCATCGAAATTCTCAATCGTAGAACTAAGAATAATCCTGTTCTTATCGGTGAACCAGGTGTCGGAAAAACGGCTGTTGTCGAAGGTCTAGCTCAGAAAATCGTTGATGGCGATGTTCCACATAAACTCCAAGGCAAACAAGTCATCCGTCTAGATGTGGTTAGCTTGGTTCAAGGAACGGGTATCCGTGGACAATTTGAAGAACGCATGCAAAAACTCATGGAAGAAATTCGCAAACGTGAGGATATCATCCTCTTTATCGATGAAATCCATGAAATTGTTGGTGCGGGGTCTGCGGGCGATGGCAATATGGATGCAGGAAATATCCTCAAGCCAGCCCTTGCCCGTGGGGAACTGCAACTGGTCGGTGCTACTACCCTCAATGAATACCGTATCATTGAAAAAGATGCTGCCCTAGAGCGTCGTATGCAGCCTGTTAAGGTCGATGAACCAACAGTGGAAGAAACAATCACTATCCTCAAAGGAATTCAAAAGAAATACGAAGACTACCACCACGTTCAGTATACCGATGCTGCAATTGAAGCAGCTGCAACTCTTTCCAATCGCTACATCCAAGATCGCTTCTTGCCTGACAAGGCCATTGACCTCCTAGATGAAGCAGGTTCTAAGATGAATTTGACCTTGAATTTTGTGGATCCTAAAGTAATTGATCAACGCTTGATTGAGGCTGAAAATCTCAAATCTCAAGCTACACGGGAGGAAGATTTTGAGAAGGCCGCCTACTTCCGTGACCAAATTGCCAAGTATAAGGAAATGCAAAAGAAAAAGGTCACAGACCAGGACACTCCTATCATCAGTGAGAAAACCATTGAGCACATTATCGAGCAGAAAACCAATATCCCTGTTGGCGATTTGAAAGAGAAAGAACAATCTCAACTCATCCATCTAGCTGAAGACCTCAAGTCTCATGTTATTGGACAGGACGATGCAGTTGATAAGATAGCCAAGGCTATTCGCCGTAATCGTGTCGGTCTCGGTACCCCTAACCGCCCAATCGGAAGCTTCCTTTTCGTTGGGCCAACCGGTGTCGGTAAGACAGAACTTTCCAAACAACTAGCTATCGAACTTTTTGGTTCTCCTGACAGCATGATTCGCTTTGACATGAGTGAATACATGGAAAAACACAGCGTAGCTAAGTTGGTCGGTGCCCCTCCAGGTTATGTTGGCTACGATGAGGCTGGGCAATTAACTGAAAAAGTTCGACGCAATCCATATTCCCTCATCCTTCTCGATGAAGTGGAAAAAGCTCACCCAGATGTTATGCATATGTTCCTCCAGGTCTTGGACGATGGTCGTTTGACAGATGGGCAAGGACGTACCGTTAGCTTCAAGGATGCCATCATTATCATGACCTCAAATGCAGGGACAGGTAAGGCTGAAGCCAGCGTTGGTTTTGGTGCTGCTAGAGAAGGACGTACCAATTCTGTTCTCGGTAAACTCGGTAACTTCTTTAGCCCAGAATTTATGAACCGTTTTGATGGTATTATCGAATTTAAGGCTCTCAGCAAGGATAACCTCCTTCAGATTGTCGAGCTTATGCTAGCAGACGTTAACAAGCGCCTCTCTAGCAACAACATTCATTTAGATGTAACTGAAAAGGTCAAGGAAAAATTAGTTGACCTCGGTTATGATCCAAAAATGGGAGCACGCCCACTTCGTCGTACTATTCAAGACTATATTGAAGACGCAATCACTGACTACTACCTTGAAAATCCAAGTGAAAAAGACCTAAAGGCAGTTATGACCAGCAAGGGCAAGATTCAAATCAAATCTGCCAAAAAAGCAGAAGTTAAAACTTCTGAGACAGAAAAATAAATACTATAGAAAAGGAGTAGAAAATGAAATTTTTCTGCTTCTTTTTGACTAAAATAACTGTAATTTCTTGACAGCTTGCCCTTTGTCCATTATGATAATAATAACGATACTAGATAATGAGGAAAATGCAATGGCAAACCCAACTTTCGGAGAAAAAAAAGCGAATACAGACTATGTTGCACGCTATGGAGTGTATGCAGTTATCCCTGACGCTGAACAAAAACAAATAGTTTTAGTTCAAGCTCCTAATGGTGCTTGGTTCTTACCAGGTGGCGAAATTGAAGCAGGGGAAAATCATCAGGAAGCCCTAAAACGTGAATTGATTGAAGAGCTTGGATTCACAGCTGAAATTGGTATCTATTACGGACAAGCTGACGAATATTTCTACTCTCGTCACCGTGATACCTACTACTACAATCCTGCCTACCTCTATGAAGCGACATCTTTCAAGGAAGTTCAAAAACCACTAGAAGACTTTAATCATATTGCCTGGTTCCCTATTGATGAGGCTATTGAAAATCTCAAACGTGGTAGCCATAAATGGGCCATTCAATCTTGGAAAAAACAGCATAAGATTGACTAAATCAAGCTACTTTATTCAAAAAGTGCTATAATAGAATTAGAAAATCGGAGGAAATGTTATGAAGCTTATCAATACGACAAACTCACACTCGCAACTTGTAAAAAGCCAGCTAGAAAGTACCGATGCAACCCTTGTTGAAGTTTACTCGGCAGGAAATACAGATGTTATTTTTACCCAAGCTCCGCTTCACTATGAAATCCTCATCTCAAATAAACACCGTGCTATTCGAGAAACTGAAATCGAAGCCATTCAAGAATTTTTCTTGAAACGTAAAATTGATAAGGACTCTATTGATGAAGCCAATATCAAAACCCTCTACTCAGAAAAACTAATTGGGATTTCGATTCCAACCAAGTAAAATTTTGGAGAGATTAGAAAGCTATTGAACCTTATAGACCAAACATAGGTTCTGACTTGCTTTTTAAATCGTCTCCAATTTTTTATCTTGAGATCTTATCATACAAGATTTTATAGAAAAATAAAAAAGATTTGGTTCTGCTTCTCACAAAACCAAATCTTTTTTATTATTTTAGAAACGAATCGTTTCACGTGTTTTCTCATACGAGGTAACAAATCGGTTGGTTACACCAGGCTCTGCCACTTCCAATGCTTGAGAAATCTTGTCAAACGAAGCTCGATAATCAAATTCTTTTTCAAAAATATCTAAAGCTTCGTTAAATGCTTCTTGAATACGTTCATCAAATGAGCGGTAGCGGTTAGAATATTGCAATAGTTGTTCTGTCAAGGTTGCATACTGTACAATATTATAAGTTTCCGTCTCAAGCTCTTCCATATCCTTCGTTGCAATTTCAAGAATACGGTTAACTGATTCTATATTGACTAAGTTTTGCTCTAATTCAGCCATTAGATCTTCCGTATTATTACTTGCTGTAAAGAATAACTTCAAGAAAGTTTGTGGAATACCAGGTAGGTTCCGTTTTTCCATATATCTCTTGATTGTATGGAGACGATTAACATATACATTTGCCTTTTGACGTGCATTGATATCATCTTTCTCAATTCGTGCAAGACGCTCACTAACTGAAATCTGTTCATCTTCAATCTCTTTAAGATTTTCCTGTAAAGATTCAAGATTTTCTTCAAGAATTGAATATGCTTGAGTTGGTTCATCTTGATTTGAAGTTGCCTCAATAATAGCAGTCTCAAAGCTTTCTAATTCGGACTGTAAACGACGAACATGACTTGCATCTGACTCAGAAAGTAAATAGTTCTTACTCAAACGCTCAATATCTTCTATCAATAAAGCATTATTTTCCTTCATATGTTGAAGATAAGTAGGAAGTGTTGCTACTAAACCTTCTACTACTTTCTGTGCCGCAATTTCTCTTGTAAAGATATCATAAAGTGCATTAATCTCTTCTTGGATTTGAGTATTTTCGTACTCTGCATTATCCAATTCTAGTTTCGCAATATTCTCATGATTTTTCTTGAGAGCTTCATAAAGCAGTTGGAAACGCGCTTCAATATCCGTTTCAGCAAAATGATAATTAGCATCTAAAAGCTTACGGTAGCCATCTTCTAAATCTTCCAGCTGATCAGGTAGGTCTTTAGATAATGTTGCTACAATTGCTGGTATACGATCAACAATATGCGTTAAAGCCAAAATATGATTTTCAGCATTATCCAAAATCACAGCAGCTTCTACTGGGTCACCTGACGAATTTAAAGTTACAAACTGAGAAAACTCTGATTGGATATTTTCCAATTGTTTTTCAATTTCAGATAAACCTTGGCCATATTCTTCAGAATGATCAGCAACTCGGTGTTGCAACTCTTCAAACAAGTCCAAGGTATGAAGAACACGTCCACTATTTTTAGACTCTTGTTTCTCCAAATCTGCCAAGGCATTGCGAATTGCCGCAATATCTTCTTCAATCAAGGTAATTTGACTCTCGATTTGATCAATTTGATGACTCGCTTTGAAAAAACGGAATGAGTTATTGTAGCCTTCTGCCTCGAAAAGATTATTTTCGATATCAGCAAAAGAGTTAAGAGATAGGTCAACCCATTTTTGATTCCATTCACGGAAAGTCACCTGACTTTGTCCAATCAAGTGCATATTTTTTACAGCTTCAACTTCATCATTAACTGGAAGATTGTACAGTTCTTCTTTTTTCTCTTCTAAAATTGCTAGTTTACTTTCATTGCGTTTTCGTACATAGATTGCGATAGCATAAGCAATGACCAATAAAACTGCAACTGCAATTATCAAATAAATTACTAGTCCAGCAAACATATTAAACTCCTTTTTTACTTGAAACAATCGTAATGATTATATCATATTTTTTAGACCAAGGGAACTACTTCTCCCGATTTTTTAGACATCAAGTGTACTATAGACAGCATTTTCTTCGATAAACTCACGACGAGGCTCTACTCTATCCCCCATCAACATATCAAAGATTTTATCTGCTTCTGCAGCATCATCCACAGAAACTCTGGCCATCAAGCGATGTTCCGGATCCATGGTTGTTTCCCACAATTGGTGGTCATCCATTTCACCCAGACCTTTATAACGCTGAATGGTTGGTTTGGCACGTCCTTCACTGTGGCGGGCCAAGGCCTCTTGGAGTTTGATTTCTTGATCTGCTCCTGGCTGGATGTATTCTTTAATCTCGCTTCCAACCTTGACACCATAGATTGGTGGTTGAGCGATATAAACATAACCAGCTTCTAGGATTGGTTTCATATAACGATAAATCAAGGTTAAAAGAAGAGTACGAATGTGGGCTCCATCGACATCGGCATCGGTCATCAAAACAAGTTTTTGGTAACGAGCTTTTGAAACATCAAATTCTGCACCAAATCCTGTTCCCATCGCTGTGAAAAGACTACGAATTTCTTCGTTAGCTAGAATCTTATCCATACTTGCCTTTTCAACGTTCAAGATCTTACCGCGGATTGGAAGAATTGCCTGAAATTCACGGTTACGACCAGATTTGGCTGATCCACCAGCTGAGTCTCCTTCGACGATGAAGAGTTCTGTTTCCGCAGGATTGTTTGAAGAACAGTCTGCTAGTTTCCCTGGAAGGTTGGAAATTTCCAAACCAGATTTTTTACGAGTGACTTCACGCGCACGCTTGGCAGCCACACGAGCCTTAGCAGCTAAAATCCCTTTTTCCACGATACGTTTGGCAATCTGTGGATTTTCCATGAGGAAATCGGAGAAGGCATCACTGAAGAGACGATTGGTAATCTTGACCACTTCGCTATTCCCCAGTTTGGTCTTAGTTTGTCCTTCAAACTGTGGATTTGGGTGTTTAACTGAGATAACTGCAGTTAATCCTTCGCGAACATCTTCCCCTGTCAGGTTGTCTTCATTGTCTTTTAGTAACTTATTCTTACGAGCATAATCGTTGATGACACGTGTCAAGGCTGTACGGAAACCTTGTTCATGCGTTCCACCTTCATGTGTATGAATATTATTGGCGAAACTCATGACATTTTCATGATAACCCGTTGTGTACTGCATGGCTACTTCAACTGTGATATCATCCATCTCACCATCTGTGTAGATTGGTGTATCAAAGATAACATCCTTGTTTTCGTTGATATATTCAACGTAACTAGCAATCCCACCCTCATAATGGTAATGCTTGGTTTGTTCCAAACCTTCGCGCTTATCTGTGATGGAGATTTGAAGACCGCGATTTAGAAAGGCCAACTCTTGAATCCGTTTATTTAATTTATCGAAATCAAAAGTTGTTGTTTCAGTGAAGATTTCTGGGTCCGGTGTGAAGTGAACTGTTGTTCCCGTTTTATCCGTATCTCCAACCACCTCAAGGTCTGCGACAACATGACCACGACGGTATTCTTGGTAATGAATCTTACCGTTTTTATGGACATGAACGTCTAATTGAGTGGAAAGGGCATTAACTACTGAAGACCCTACTCCGTGAAGACCACCTGAAACCTTATATCCGCCACCGCCAAACTTTCCTCCAGCGTGAAGAACAGTAAAGACAGTCTCAACGGCAGGTCGACCTGTTTTTTCCTGAATATCGACTGGGATACCACGCCCATCATCGACAACAGTAATCGAATCATCTGGCTCAATAAAGACTTGAATATGGCTGGCAAATCCTGCCAAGGCCTCATCAATTGAGTTATCAACAATTTCCCAGACTAGATGGTGAAGACCTTCTTTTGAGGTTGACCCGATATACATCCCTGGACGCATACGAACAGCCTCTAAGCCCTCTAAAACTTGAATTTGACTGGCATCATAATCTTGTGCCTGCAGATTTTTGATTTCTTCTGTCATCTTATTCCTTTTTCTTACATGTCTAATACTTGTCTTAAATTCACGATACTGGTAAACAAGTGGGTAGCTAGTCCTGCTGCTTGACCTGCTTCGATATCAATCGACCGATCACCAATAACAAGACCAGAGCTAATCTGATACTTTTCTCTTAAATAAATCATGGACTCAGGATTTGGTTTTCTCTTAAAGCCTGAGTTAGAAGTCACCACTTCTGTAAAATAAGCTGCTATAGAGGTTTTTTCTAAAATTTCCAAGACCTGATCATTTCGGTGAGAGACCAAAAAATGACGGCCACCTTGATTGGAGATATCTTTCAATAAATCAGAAACTCCATCAAACAAAATCGGATGTTCTAGCTCTCTGGCTTCATTTTCCTTGTACTTTTCTAAAAAATGCTCTAAGTTGGGAGCGAATGTCTCAATCGCAAAATCAGTAGAAACCTTTAAAGCCTGATAGACACTGTCATGATCTTGTGTGATGCCATACAATGCCAATGTTTCAACAAATGCAGCTGTTGAAGTTTCGTAATTATCCAGTAAAGTTCCACCTAAATCCCAGATATAATCGTGATATTTCATACCCTTCATTATAGCATTTTTTTATGAAAAAAGCGATGATTTCCCTGAGTTTTCCACATAAAAAAACGAGAGGTTGACTCTCGTTTTACTGATTTTTACCAAAGACATCTCGATAGAGCATTCCTGTTCGTAAACTCTCTGCGTCTCCTCCTAGTTGGTCCACCAACTCGTAGGCAAAGGCAAGGGCTGTAGAGGGACCTCGACTGGTTGTCAAATGACCATCTACCACTACTGTTTCCTTGACATATTGACCATCAAGGATTTGCTCTTGAACGCCATCATAGCAAGTGTACTGCTTATTTTTCAATAGCCCTGCTTGGTTGAGGGCAATTGGCGCAGCACAAATGGCTGCTAGTTTTTTTCCTTCTTGCTCGAAGCTTTGCAACTCTTGAATCAAGGCCTGATTGTCACGCAAATATGCAGAACCAGGCATCCCTCCAGGAAGAACAATCATGTCATAGTCTGATAAATCACCATCAAAAACACGATCTGCTCTTACTTGGATTGCATGCGAACCTGTCACTTGCTCTTCAAAACCAACCATATCACAAGTAATATTTGCACGACGCAAAACATCTACAACTGTCAAAGCTTCAATTTCTTCAAAGCCCTGAGCTAACATAACTGCTACTTTTACCATGATTTTCTCCTTATTTGATTTGTTTTAATACAACCTTTTTCCGCTTGAATCGGACTTTTCCACTCTTTTCTTCAGCTAGATTAGTCTGGTAACTCATCGATAAAAGCAAGCCAACACCAATCAGATTACTGATAATAGCTGACCCCCCTTGAGAAATGAAAGGCAAGGGAATCCCAGTCAAAGGAAGCAAGCCCGTCACAGCACCGATATTCTCAAAGATATGGAAGAGTAACATCATAATCAAACCTGTGGAAATATAGGTGTAGAACTGGTTATTTGATTTGAGAGTAATCTTCAACATACGATAAATCAGCATGAGATAAAGGGCGATAACAAGGACAGAGCCAATAAAGCCAAAATCTTCTGCAATGACCGTGAAAATCATATCCGACTCTCTAACTGGAATAAGCAGATTAGAAGCATTAAATCCTTGACCAAATAAGCCACCGCTTCCAATGGCAATCTGTCCTTGAGCCTGTTGGTAAGTGGTTGTTTGAGCAAAATCAAAAGGATTGAGCCAAGCCAAGATACGATTGATTTGGTAGGTCGGCATGCCCAGTTGATGGAGAAAAGCTCGGCCGTCCTTACTGATAAAAACAGCTAAGAAACCAGCAATTCCTGTTACAGCAGTCACAAATACTGGAATAATAATTTTCCAAGAAACTCCTGATAATAAAACGATTCCTGAGAAAATGGCCACAAAAACCAAAGCAGTTCCCAAGTCACTTTGAAGTGCTAAAAGAACTAGGACTGGAATGGTAAAGAGAATCATCCAGAAAATCAACAAGAAGTCCAGCGGAACTGTGCGTCTCCATTCCTTATGTTTTTTGGTAAACTGGACAATCACACGAGCCAACATGAGGATATAGGATATCTTCATAAATTCTGACGGCTGGAACAAGGTAACACCATTTACCGATACCCAGTTTTTGGCACCCGTTGATGCAACTAAGCTTGGATTATAAAAGACAATCGGCAAGACCATAAGTCCTAAGCCTAAAATATATAGAAAGGGGGTCACCTTCCAAAGAAACTCTGTATTAAAGAGCATGACGATAAAACCAATCACAAGCCCCAAGGCGATCCAGGCGACCTGCTGCCCTAAAATGGGCAAAATATTGTTTGGATAATCATGACTAACGGCTATATAAATAGCCACCACGCCAATAACCAGTAGAAAAAATACTGGCAATAGCAAACTATAATCGACTCTAGAGTCGAGAGAACGTTTCATATACACTAACCTTATACTTTCATACAATACTATTTATCAAAGTTCATTTAAAAATTTATCAACAGCCTCATAAACTTCGGATCGAGAGACGGTTTTAACAGTCGCTTCTTTTGCTAGAGAAGTCACTATTTGCTTGCCATATCGTTTTCCGACAATTCTCCTATCCAAAACAAGGGTTAAGGAACGTTGGTGTTCGCGTCTCATACTTCTTCCCAAAGCTTGTTTTAAACGAATAATGGCCATTGGCAACTGATAATCATAAAAGGCATTTTCCCCTTCTTGATTCAGTTCCTGATTAATCTTTTTCGTCAAGGGTTCTTGAGGATTTTGGAAAGGAAGTCTTGGTACAACTTGAATCACAAAAGGATGACTTGAAAAATCAACTCCCTCCCAGAAACTTGCTGCACCAAGCAGGATTTGTTGTTCACCTTTTTCAAAGCGTTTCTTAAGCTGATGAACATCCCCATTTTTATACTGGGCTAAATGACTTACAGGGAGTAAATCCGATACTGCTAGAAGCATATCTTTGGCAGTAAAGAGAGCCAAAATCGGTTGTTGGAAAGCTTGAACATCCATCAGCAAATCAGCTACCTCTTTGGCGTAGACTTCTAAGGAGGTTTCTGTTACTAGAGGAAAATCTTTGACCAAGACCACTTCTTGATCCTGTTTTTTACAAGCTTCAATCTTAACAAATTTAGCTTCGGGATAGCCTAACAGGTCTGCCAAAGAAACTCTCTGACTAATCTCAAGAGTGGCCGACACTCCCAAGACTTGACATGAATCAGGCACTAAGGAAGATAGAAGAATACGGCCTGATTTCGTAGAAGAAATCTGAATTTTCTTTTGACTCGTTTCAGTTGCTTCAAGCCAGTAATCTCGGTCAGCTGTAAAATAGCGGACCAGTTCCCCAAAGCCTTCTACCTCTAATTCTGAAAAATACTGGTGGAGATTGGCAAGAGAATCTAAGATATTTTTCCTAGATTTGCCAGACTGAAATTGTTCTATCAAGTAGAGGCACTCAAAGCGAATACTTTCTAGTATTCGTTGCTGAACCTTATTTTGCTCCTCCAGTAAAGCCTTATCAAGCAAATCGATAATAGACTGGATATCGTGGGTCTCTTGAAGCAGATTTTCTAGAGCCAACAAGATCTTTTGAACTTCATCAATAATCAATAAACGGTCAATGACAAATTCAGGATTATCTTCAAGTCTGGTTACAAGATAGGCATGATTGGTCACTAAAAGCTTGCAGGTTTGTGCCTTTTCTTGACTACGTTTCCAAAAATCTTCCGTCACAAATAAACTCTGAGATGATAAATTCCCGTCATGACGAAGATCTGTTAGAAAATGTTGGTAACGGTAGAGTTGCCCAATTTCATCCAAATCTCCTGTCTCTGTCTCAGTCAGCCAGACCAAGAGTTGCATTTTAAAGCGTCTAAATAAGCGATTTTCATCATTTTCCTGCAAGGAACGATAAAAGGCATCCAACTTCAGATAATTGTGTGGTCCCTTTAAACTATGAATATCTATATGGAACACATCCTTGAGACGTTTACCTTCTTCTTCCATGATTTGATTTTGAAGAATCTTTGTCGGAACGCTAAGAACAATTTGACGCTCTTTGGCTTGAGATAAAGCGGGTAAGAGATAGCCATAGGTTTTCCCAATCCCTGTCGGTGCTTGAATCAGAGAGACAGGCTCATCTTTCAATAGCAAGCCAACCTCTTTAGCAAAACTTTCTTGCTCCTCCCTCACTTCAAGGTTCAACAGAGAAACATTTTTAGAAAAATCCTGAGATAGTTTTCGTGACTCCAGGGGAGCTCCAGTTTTCTTGAAATACAGTCCTTGAACTTCAATCAAGTCTGGAGAACTAAGGATAGATTGGTTTCGAAAAATTTCTTCAATAACCAGGTAAGACTCGTATAAGAGAGCATCAGCCATTTCCAGCAAGCGTTCCAGGAGACCTTTAGGAAGCTGGGCCATCTTTTCCCGTAAAAAAAGAAGTAATTCCGCTGTAGCTTGGGCATCTGAAAGGGCTGTGTGAGCATGTTTTAGAGGAATTCCTAATTCTCGACACAATATCGGCAAGCTATATTTTTCCAGTTCAGGGAAAAAGACCTGAGCCAATTCGACCGTGTCAACACGAGGATTTCTTAGTTCATAGCCTTCAAAAAATAAATTTTCCGCCAAGAGATTGGCATCAAACTGAACATTATGGGCTACAAAAATCCCATCCTCCACCAAGTCAAAGATTTTTCTAGCAACTTGCGAAAAATCAGGTGCTTGCGCCAGACGTTGGTCTGTCAATCCTGTCAGTTCTTTGATATGAACATCCAAGGGTTCATGTGGATTGACATCCGTCGTATAGTGATCGACGATTTTTCCGTCCTCAATCACGACAATTCCCACTTGGATAATTTTAGCCTTACTACCTGTGCTAGTTGCCTCTAAATCAACCACAACATAGCGATTACCAATCGTTTTCATTATAAAAAATTATACCAAAAAAAGGGCCATTTGGCACCTGCAAACATGGGATAATTTTCAAACTCAAGAAGGTTACTTGTATTAAAAATCTCAGCACACAGAGCATCCTAGCCTACTTATTTTTTGAAAATATTGGAGAATAAGAAAAATTGAGAGAAGAAATTTTAAATCTTCCTTCTCTCAACGAATCATTTACTTTATTTAACCATGTCAGGATCGTAGTCATAAAATCCTGTATCAAGGAAACGGTTTTTAGGGTGAAGTTTACGAACTTCTTCATCCAGCAAGAAGGCTTGGTCATGGCTAAAGTTACCCTCTTGGATCAAGCTACGCGCTTGGATAAAGAGTTTTGCAATCTCAACAAAGTTCTGACCAGGTGTATAGAGACCTTCTAATTTCCAGTGAGTAAAACCATGCTCTACCAATTCTGTCAATTTTGTCATCAAATCAAGGTCATTGTTGGCAAAAATGTGGGTTCCATGATTGTCTTCAAAAATGGAATAGTGACTCTCTGGGTCACTTGGCTCAGCCAAGAAGAGATCACGCTTGCGCGTCTTTTCATCATCGATGTGCGTAAAGTTATAGTAATTTTGCAAGAGCGGACGTTTAGAATGATGGATAACGCTAGCTCCGTAAACCAAAACTTCAGCAGGAATTTCCAAAATCTCTGGCATTTTGAAAAGTTCAGCTGATGGAATTTCACGTGCCAAAACAGCCTCAGATGCACCAGCCCTTTGTCCCCAGAAGTTAATCTGACGACTGCTTGTCACCATAGTTGAAGCATCGTAGATGGTTTTAAAGGAATAACCATCGCGATTGACCACATAAAAGACACCTGCATCCCCAATTGTAATGTAATCTGTCTTGATTTCTTCCAAGAAGTCCAGGAAAGGCTTGATACGATCCATCATATCTTGGTGCATGAGGGCGTTAACCGCAACGATCAATTCCTTACCCGCATCATGAACTAGCTTAGCGATTTCACGCAATTGGTCATGACTAAAGGTTGTTGGCAGACGAAGGCCAAAATCTTTCTCACCGACATAGATACGGTCTACGCCAGCTTCGAGTAGTTGTTTAACTTGTTCAATACTTTCAGCAGTTGCTGTAATGATAATCTTTTCCATAAGAAAAATTATACCACATTTCTGGAAAATCAGCCAAGACTTATCAGAGTTTTACAAATAGGAATTATTTCAGTAACTTCCAATTGACTCACCAAAGTGGAAATTAGTCTAATACTCTTCAAACCACGTCAGCTTTATCTGCAACCCCAAAGCGATGTTTTGAGCAACCTGAGGCTAGCTTCCTAGTTTGATTTTTGTTTTTCATTGAGTATAAAACGGATTTTTATAAGAATAACTAGATGAAAGGCAAACCCCGAAGTATGAGAGAGCTCGCCAGTAACAATGATTTTGTATGCTATCCATAAATAGCAAACATCTCAAGCTCCATTAATCTTCAAAACATCATAGATAAGATCTAATCCTAAATTTAAGCAATTGATGCTGTAGGATTTATACATTGTTATAAATTTCTAGTCGTTTTGTTTTTATGATAAGAAAAATGGCATAGAAAAACGAGTATCTCCATCTACGGAAATGCTCGTTTTTTTGCTAGTTAGAAGTGATTTTTTGCTCAGCCTCATTTCTTTTTATAAAATTTATCAAGCAAGCGACCAACTAGCTCATCTTTTTTCTATTTCTGTCAATATGCGTGACAGGTAGTAATGATAGCCAAAAATAGCAAGAGCAAGCAAGAGGATAAGAACTCCTACTCCCAAGCTGATGGCAAGGACAGGGGCGAGAGAGCGAACCAAGAATAAGCTCCCTATTACAAGGGCCATTAAGATTGCACTATAAATAAAAATCAAAACAATTGCGACTATACGATTTGAACGGTTCACCAAGTCCGTAATGTTACTCCAATTTGTTGACAAATTTTTCACGTCCTTAAGGTAATGGTGGCAAGAAAGGATGACACTGGCAAGGATCCAGACTACAAGAAGGTAAATCATCGAAAGGATGGGCAAGCCTAGATATAGAGAAAGACCAAGTAAAGTCAAAACTGGTAAAAAGGACTGGACAGCAAATATAATCCAAAATTTCACTTTCACATAACGAGCAAAGTCAAAGGGTAAACTCTTCAGAAAATCAACATTTTCCCTCTCCAAGGACAAGGCAATTGAATGCAGGCTGGTGATATTGTTATTGACAACTGCTATAAAGAGAGCTATAAAAAACAAGGGTAACCAGTATGGAGGATGAATGTCTGGAACTATCTGAGAATCTCGGATTTTGGAAATCAGACCGATCATCATGAGATAAGGAAGGAAAGCACTTGTAAAAAGCACTGTAATCACGCCAGTTCCCTGTCCCAAGAGGGTGAGGTGGTAGCGTAAAACCATACGGAAAAAGCCCTTTTTATTAGTAGTTGAAATTCTCTCCTTATTGCGACGTTCTTTCTTGACCTTCTCCTCACTGTTAAGCAGAATCACGTCATAAAAATGAGGAAGAACCTTCTTTTTGGTCAGGTAAAGTAGGAAGAGAGTTAGTCCTATCCAAGCGAGTAGACCCAGGATGGCTTCTGTCGAAAAAGGAGCCACTGCTATTTTGTAAAAGATATGAAGAGGATAAAGGAGAAATGGAATGTCTCTAACTTTGTCAACAATACTTCCAAAAGTCGACTGTAGAAAGAGGACAAATATTAAAGGTATGAGAACCCCTATCCCAATCATCACATTCGAAAAAATAGACTGATACTTTCTGAAGACCGTAGTCTGAGCCAAGAAATGTACTGCCACTACCATCACTAAAGTAACAGAGACAAATAATAAGGCCAAGGACAGCAGCATCAAAGGCAAGCCCAGCCAAAGAGAAGGAGCTAGCCTAATATAGAGGACTAGAAAATAAGCTAGGATTGGTACAATTCCAGCTAGAGCTGGCAAGAGAACAGACAGTCCTTTAGCAATTATAATCTCTGATTCTTTAAAGGCATAGGGCCTATACGATACCAAATCCTTACTCTCATAAAAGACATTGTAAAATGCAGTGAAAGAAGTTGAAAAGGCAAGCACCAGTAAAATAGCAACCATGCTACTAAAAAAACTTGGCATTTCATCAAAAGGAAAACGAAAGGCTATATTTATAAACATGAAAAGCATCAAGAGACTAGAAAAAATGTAAGAACTTAGGACTCTAGCGGAAACATTTACTTTTTTCCCAGGATTCTTAGCCTGCTTCTTTCGTAGGTTAGCCAGATTCGCTTCTTGAGATGAATAGAGGATATTGATATCAACTAATTTTTTAATGACCTTGAGACGCATCTGAAACCTCCTCTTTTCTACCAGCAAGGCTAAGGTAGATACTTTCCAAAGACTGGTCTGGGTGGTCTTTTCTCAAGTCCTCTACCTTACCACAATAGATCAAATGCCCCTTTTTCAAAATAGCAATCCGATCACAGACTTGCTCAGCTACCTCTAGGACATGGGTTGAAAACAAAACTGTCTTGCCTTTTTGTGCATGTTCCTTCATCATTTGCTTCAAATCAAAGGCAGCCTGGGGATCCAAACCAGTCAAGGGTTCGTCCAAAACCCAAATATCAGGATCAGACAAGAGTGCTCCGATGACAAAGACTTTCTGACGCATTCCGTGAGAAAGGGTTTCAATAACCTGATAGCGATTTTCAGCAAAATCAAAAACCTTCAATAGCCTAGCTAGACTAGCCTCCAAGTCAGAGCTAGTCAGATCATAGGATGAAGCAATCAATTCCCAAAATTCATTGGCCGTTAAGCGTAAAAATAAGTCAGGCGAGTCTGCTACGTAGCCAATCTTTCGTTTAATAGCCAAGCGATTTTCCGATAACTCCTGACCGTCTACCAAAATACGACCACTGCTGGGTGAAATGATACTGACTAGGGATTTTATAGTGGTCGATTTTCCAGCCCCATTATGGCCAATCAAGCCCATAATCTCCCCATTTTCAATCTGCAAATTGAGATTGCTCAAAGCCTCTTTATCACCATACAACTTACTAACATTTTGAAATTCAATCATGGGATGACTCCTATCTTTATCTATATTACATACCATTATACTAGCACTTTGATACAAAAAAATCAACACTTTATTTTAAGTAGTTAAAATATATTTTTTCTATCTTACGCAAACGTTTGCCCTAAGAGATACTTTATGATAGAATAAAGAACAAGATTGACAAGTAAGAGGAAACATCATGCAAAATCAAACACTCATGCAATACTTTGAATGGTATCTGCCCCACGACGGTCAGCACTGGACACGTCTGGCTGAAGATGCTCCACACCTAGCTGATCTCGGTATCAGTCATGTCTGGATGCCACCAGCTTTTAAGGCTACCAATGAAAAAGATGTCGGCTATGGGGTCTATGACTTATTCGACCTAGGAGAGTTCAGCCAAAAAGGGACAGTCCGTACCAAGTATGGTTTCAAAGAAGACTATCTTCAAGCCATTCAAGCCCTAAAAGCACAGGGAATTCAACCTATGGCCGATGTAGTTCTCAACCACAAGGCTGCTGCCGATCACAGGGAAGCCTTTCAGGTTATCGAAGTTGATCCTGTAGACCGTACAGTTGAACTTGGAGAACCCTTCACCATCAATGGCTGGACTAGTTTTACCTTCGATGGTCGCCAAGATACCTACAATGACTTCCACTGGCACTGGTACCACTTCACAGGTACAGACTATGATGCCAAACGCCGTAAGTCTGGGATTTACCTAATCCAAGGGGATAACAAGGGCTGGGCCAACGAGGAATTGGTCGATAACGAAAACGGAAACTACGACTACCTCATGTATGCCGATTTAGACTTTAAACATCCTGAAGTCATCCAAAATATCTATGACTGGGCTGACTGGTTCATGGAAACGACTGGTATTGCTGGTTTCCGCTTGGATGCCGTCAAACACATTGACTCTTTCTTCATGCGCAATTTTATCCGCGATATGAAGGAAAAATATGGTCAAGATTTCTATGTGTTCGGTGAATTTTGGAATCCAGACAAGGAAGCCAATCTGGACTATCTTGAAAAAACGG